>JBEULM010000013.1 GCA_041287335.1 Hydrogenobacter sp. | reverse complement strand
ATGCTGAAAAACTACCCATGGAAAGGGAATATAAGGGAGCTGAAGAATCTTTTAGAAAGGGCATGCATACTGGCTGATGGCGATTTTGTGGATGATTACCTTTTTATATCCCGAGAAAACGGCACTTTTGAAAGAGAACTTTTTGAGGGTATGCCCGACCTTGAGCTTCTTGAAGCCAGATATACAGCTTATCTTTTGAAAGTTCTAAAGGATGTGAGCAAGGTAGCAAAAGTGCTCGGGTGTAGCAAGAGGACAGTCTACAGGAAGCTAAAAATTTTAAAGGAGCGGGAGTTTAACAACAAACTTTGAACCTTTGCCTGGCTCTGAATCCACATGCACATTACCACCCATGTCCCTGACTATACTGTCCACTATGGAAAGCCCTAATCCACATCCATCTTTATTTTTCCTGTTCTTACCCTGGTAAAAAGGCAGGAATATTTTGCTAAGCTCCTCATGATCTATACCCGGACCTTCATCTTGAACCTCAACGAATGCATACGTACCGTTTATACCCGCTCTCACATACACCCTACTTCCTTTATCAGAAACCTGTATGGCGTTTATGAGTAGGTTAGTTATTATGTGTCTTACATCAGACTCACTACCTAAAACAAAACCGCACTGATCTATACTTTTTTCAATGACTACACCCTTATCTTCTGCGTATATCTTCAAAAGCTCAACACAATCTTCCACAGCCTTTTTCACATCAACGAGGCTTCTCTCTTTTGAATTGCGAACCATAAGGAGAAGTTTACCTATGTAATCCTTGCAGGCGCACACAGCCTCCTTTATTCTTTCTATCTCCTCCTTCTCTCCGTATTCCCTCTCAAGCATTTGCACATAAGTGTATATGATGTTAAGGGGGGTGTTTATCTGGTGAGCAACCCCGAGAGCCAGGTAAGATATAGAACTGAGCCGTTGAGATAAGCTAAATAGGTAATACTTTTCTTTGTCACTTTTTATACCCCTTATTATCTGCAGTACGGAACCGTCTTGTAAGGGATATGCGCATATCTCTACTGGAAACTCGCTTTTGTCATGCGTATAGTGTGTGTGTATAACGTTGACAGCTTTTCCGGTTTTTTCTATCTCCTTAAGAGGACAAGGATGACACTCACCATCACATGGCTCATCCCTGTAGTGTGAAATTCTGAAACATTCTTTGCCTATAACTTCTTCTTTTGAGTTGTACCCCAGATCCTTTGCATACTTGTAGTTGGCGTATAGTATCCTGTAGTTTCTATCTATCACCACAACCTCTTCCTCAAAGGCGTCAAAAATGGAAAACTTCTCCATTATGAGTTATAGTATATCACCCAAGACATACATGTCTCTGCGCACTGTCATAAGTGTCATCTTTTGGAAGACTTTTACACAGAAAGTAAGGCTTTTGCATTATTATAAAATGTTACCTTTTTTGGTACGCAGTTTGCATATAAAAAAGATGTTAAAAAAACAAGGAGGTGACATAATATGAAGTTAGACAGGCGGGATTTTTTGAAGCTATCAGGCGGTAGCATTGTTGCCGCATCTTTGCTAAGTGGAGGTGCGAGTTTTACCTTCGCGAAGAAGATGGAGGAACTTAACCTTCCTAAACCCTCAAAGAACTCACCTCGCGTTGTTATAGTAGGTGCAGGATGGTCCGGGTTGACTATCGCCAAGTACATAAAGATGGGTAATCCCAACGTAGATGTTGTTCTCATCGATAAGAGACATGAGTTCTTTTCCTGTCCGGTAAGTAACTTATGGCTCGTGGATCTTGTAAACTTAGAATTTCTTATGCACGATTTTCTTACGCCTGCAGCCAGACACGGCTATCACATTCTTACCGGAACGTCCGTAATTGACGTGGACAGGAACGCGAGAAAGGTGTATACAGATAAAGGAGTGCTGAGCTACGACTATCTGGTGCTTGCTCCAGGTATAGATTACTACTACGAAGCTTGGATAAAGGATCCTAAGGAGATAGAACTTGCACAGGTTCGTTATCCAGCAGGTTTCATACCTGCATCTGAACACATAAGGATAAAAGAGAAGATACAGAACTTTGAAAAGGGGACTTTTGTTCTTACGGTACCACCCGGACTTGATTACAGATGTCTCCCTGCGCCTTATGAAAGGGCAACGCTCATAGCCTGGTACTTTAAGAAGAATAAAATAAATGGAAAGGTAGTGCTTGTAGACAACCATCCAGATCCGCCTGTTAAAGCAAAGGGCTTTCACTATGCGTGGGACAACTTTGTTAAAGGATACGTAGAGTATTATCCAAACGCAGGTATAAAGTCTGTTGATGTGAATGGTCGTAAAATATCAACGGAAGCTTATGGAGATATAGACTTTGATGACGGTGCCATATACCCTATATGCAAAGCGGGTGAGATAGTATTTAAGGCTGGTCTTGTGAAGAAAGGTGAAAGATGGCCCGATATAGATCCCCTAAAATACCACGCTGTAGGTGATGAAAGGGTTTATGTCACGGGAGACTCAAGGAATCAGCCATTCTCAAAGAGTGGAAATACCTCCAATACGGAAGCTCACTATGTGGCAAAGCTTATACTCGCAAAGATAGCTGGTAAGGACATATCCTACGAACCTCCAAGAACCTTGTGCTACTCAGCGGTAGCACCAGAGGAAGCCATATGGATAGACCTTACTTATAAGTATCTGGGCAACGGAAAGTTTGAGTTTGCCAACGTAAAACTTGACGAACAGCCAAAGGAAAGCAATTATAAGGCTTACATAGAGTGGGCAAAGGGGCTATACAGAGATATGTTCGCGTAACCTCCCTTTTTCCAGTCCCTTTCACCTCTTTTAAGTACCCCCTAAATGGGGGTTTGTTTTTTTTTATTAACCCTATCATACATAAAGTTCCGTACGTGACTATATTTAGTTAGACTATGGAAAAGATCATTGAGATTCCTATAGATCTCGCTCAAAAATGTGTAAAGTGCGGTCTTTGTAAATCTGTTTGTCCTACTTATATGGTGAATCAAGAAGAGAGAAGCTTTGCAAGGGGAAGGCTTGCCCTCGCTGAGATGGTGATAAAAGGTGATCTTGTGCTAAATGAAGAAGTGGCAAAACAGTGGGATGAATGCGCTATGTGCAGAAGATGTGAGTGGATATGTCCTAACGATGTACAATACAAAGAGATTTTAGTTTATGCCAAACACATGCAAAAGGAAAGGTTAGGTTCTGGGCTTGTAAAGTCGGCTGGTCTGAAAGCCCTTGAACTTATGCAAACCAAAGCTGGGAGAAATGTTGTAAAGCTTGCAGGCAAAGTTATGAACTACCTCCCCGTAAATGAGATAAAGACACCTTTTCCTACGGGAGCTGTTAAGTTCATGCCCAAGCCTACCTCAAAAGCTTTCGCTCTTCGCGGGAAGGTCTTTAAGGCAAAAGAGGAAAAGGGAAAGCTCCTCTTCTTCACGGGATGCATGATAGACGCCTTTTACGGAAAGACAGGTGAGAGCGTTATAAAACTCATGAACAAGGCAGGTTACACGGTTATAGTTCCAGAAGATATAAGGTGCTGTGGCGCTCCCCACTACTATTCGGGAAATACGGAAGCCTTTGAGAAGTTGAAAGAGCATAACCTTAAGGAGATGCAAAAGTACGAATACGATGCCATAGTAGTTGCATGTCCCACTTGTGGTGGGGCTCTTCAGGAAGACTACGGTATAAATAAGGAAGTTTTTGACTTTGCACAGATAGTTTACAGGGAAGGTCTAAAGTTTAAAGGGAGAGGCGAGAGAATCACTTTTCATGTTCCGTGCCACTCATATAGCGCCATGAAGGTAGGAGATGACGTTTTTTATTCAGTTATGCATTCGGTAGAGGATGCGCAAGTGAAAAAGGCGCAGAAAGATAAATCCTGCTGTGGTTTTGCTGGGCTATTTTCTATAACGAATCCCAAGATGTCCGATCAGATACAAAAGGAAAAGATAGAGGATCTTGCAAGCACAGGGGCTCAGATAGTTCTCTCTACTTGTCCTGGTTGCGTACTTAACTTGAAAGATGGAAGCATAAAGCACAGAACCGGGCAAGAGGTTATGCATTTGGCTGATTATCTCGCACAGAGGCTAACGGATGAGTCTTGAAAGCTTTTCATAAACTTCTTTTACTTGCTTTTGTGTTTGCTTTATTCCATCCGAGTTGTCTATGACAAAATCTGCATACTTTACCTTCTCCTCAGGAGGAAGTTGGTGTTCCCATCTTCTCTTGAAGTCTTCTAAGGGAAAACCTGCCTTTATTGCCCTCTCCTTGCAAATCTCGTATGGAGCGTAAACCACTATGAGCTTGTCGTAATTTTTGTAAGTCCCTTTTTCCACGAGAAGGCTCGCTTCAACGATCGCTATAGCCTTTTGCGGTAAAGATTTAAACTCATCCTCCAACTTGGTATACAAAGCGCTGTGCGTTATCTCTTCAAGGACCCTTAGCCTTTTAATATCGGAAAAGACCAAGTCGGCTAACTTCTTTCTGTCTATATTTCCTTCTTCATCCAGCACAGCGCTACCAAAATTTTCTATAACCCTTCTATAAACATCTCCCCTCTCCTGATAGAGATCTTTTATAATTTTATCCGCATCAAACACATACGCTCCAAGCTTTTTAAACATATCAGCTACGGTGGATTTCCCACAGCCTATATTTCCGGTAAGCCCTACCTTGAGCATAAATTAATTCTACATGAGAAACTTTCCAAAACCCGTGCTTGTGATGAGTGCCTGCCTTGATCTTCAGCCGGTCAGGTATAACGGAGAATATATAAAGGACGAGTTTGCCATCAAGCTCAGGGAGTACTGTCGTGTGGTGCCTGTATGTCCGGAAATCTCAATAGGTTTGGGAGCACCCAGAGAAAAGGTGATAGTCTATATGAAGGAAGATTTCAGGATTTTTCAGCCTTCAACGGGTATGGATCTTACCGATGAGATGATCTCTTTTGCGGAGAGTTTTTTAAGCTCCCTTGAGCGAGTGGATGGCTTTCTCCTGAAGGGGAAATCACCTTCCTGCGGTGTTTCGGGAACGCGCATTTACAAGGATCCTTATGGAAAGCAAGCCTTTGCACGTGGAAAGGGACTTTTCGCCCTAAAAGTGCTTGAGAGATTTGAATCTGTACCTGTTGAAGATGAAAAAAGACTAAGGAATGTGGATCTCAGGGATCACTTTCTCATAAGGCTTTTTGCTATAGCTGATCTTAGGGAAAGCCTATCCAAGGTGGAGGACGTAAAGGATCTTGTGGATTTCCATCGCAGATACAAGTATCTCATTATGGCACACTCTCAGCAAAAGCTAAAAGAGATGGGAAGAATTGTAGCGAATGCTTCAAAGAGTCTTCCAGACAGTCTCCAGACTTATCAAACTCTCTTCCTGCAAATGCTCAAAAAAAGACCATCAAAAGGTCAACACATTAACGTACTTCTGCACATTATGGGACATATCTCTGATAAAATAAACGATACGGAGAAAAGGCACTTCTTCGAACTCGTTGAAAACTACAAACGTGGACATGAAACACTTTACACTCTCCTTGAGATACTAAGGACATGGACTTACCTTTTTGGGGAAGAATACCTCTTTGATCAAGTTTATCTTGAGCCTTACCCAAAAGATTTGAGGAGTGTTATAATTAATACTTAACCCCGCAACGGGAAAGGGTGAACCCCGCCAGGCCCGAAAGGGAGCAACGGTAAGCCTGCAGTCCCGGGTGCGGGGTATAAGGGCCCGTAGCTCAGTTGGATAGAGCAAGGGATTTCTAATCCCTAGGTCGGGGGTTCGAATCCCTCCGGGCCCGCTTGTGTTATAATGAAGAAAATGATATCCGTAGTTATCCCAGCTTATAACGAGCGAGAAAATATTCCCATACTTTATGAAAAGTTAACCAAGGTACTTGATGGAGACTACGAGATCATATTCGTTGATGATGGCTCAAAAGATGGAACTTTTGAGGTTTTGAAGGATATAGCTCAAAAGGACAAACAAGTGAAGGTGATACGCTTTAAGAGAAATTACGGACAGACCGCTGCCATGTACGCAGGCTTTCAACACGCAAGAGGTGATGTGATAATTACCATGGATGCCGATCTTCAAAACGACCCTGAGGACATACCCTTACTTCTTAAGAAGTTGGAGGAAGGTTACGATCTCGTGAGCGGTTGGAGAAAGGACAGGAAAGACCCATTCCTTTCAAGGAAGCTTCCTTCGGTCATTGCCAACTGGATAATATCCAAAGTAACCGGCGTGTACCTTCATGATTATGGCTGTACTCTGAAAGCGTACAGATCTGAGCTTTTGAAGGAGCTTGAACTTTACGGGGACATGCACAGATTTTTACCGGCTTTGACTAAAAGACAGGGGGCAAAGATAGCGGAAATCGTTGTCAGGCATCATCCAAGACTTTATGGAAGGTCTAAGTACGGTATAGGAAGAACCGTAAGAGTTATTCTTGACATACTACTGGTAAAATTCCTCAACGAGTATATAAACAAGCCCATGTACGTATTTGGTTTTGTAGGTTTTGTGTTTCTTTCTGTTGGTCTTTTAGCGCTTGCTTATCTTCTATTTGTTAAGCTCTTTCTTGAGGAAAGCATAGGAGGGAGACCCCTTCTGATACTAAGCGCCCTTTCCATACTTGCGGGTATACAGCTCATATCAACAGGAATAATAGCTGAACTTTTGGTAAGAATATACTATAGAAGTAAGGAAGACAAACCCTACATTATAGATCAAAAGATAAATCTTTAGTAAAATAAAGTACCATCTCTAAGCCTTACTATCCTGCTGAAAAATTTGCTAAGTTCTGTATTATGTGTTGCAACGAGGAAAGTAATTCCCCTCTCTTGATTGAGGTGTTTAAACAGTTCAAATATTCTTGTGCCTTCTTCAAGGTCAAGGTTTCCCGTAGGTTCATCCGCAAGTAACACTTTGGGTTCAAGCATTAAGGCTCTACCTATGGCTACCCTCTGCATCTGACCCCCTGAGAGTTGGCTGGGCTTTTGATGTGCCTTGTCCTCAAGTCTCAAAAAGCTAAGAATTTCAAGAGCTTTCTTTCTTGCATCCTTTATACCAACCATATCACCTACAAGCAGAAGGTTTTCAAGCACGCTAAAATCTTCTAGAAGATAGAACAGCTGAAACACAAAGGCTAAATTGTTTTTTCTGAAGTCCGCAAGCTCATCCTCTTTCATAGCTGTTACTTCCCTTCCAAGCACCCATATCTTCCCTTCCGTGGGACGATCAAGTCCAGCTATGAGATGCAGAAGTGTACTTTTTCCAGAACCTGAAGGTCCCATAAGCCCACAGAACTCTCCTTCTTTGATTACAAGATCAACAGATTTTAAAGCCTTAGTACCGTCTGGATAGACCTTCCAAAGATTGGAAACCTTGATGACCTCACTCATTTCTGAGGATCTCCACTATACTCATCTTACTAGCCCTGTAAGCAGGTAGGAGGCTTGCAAGTAAAGAAAGGAAAAAAGCGCCACCTAAGGTAATTACCACATCCCCTGTTTCAAAAAATACAGGCACATGATCCATAAGGTAAACATCTGCAGGTACCCTAACCAGTTTGTATTCGTTTATGAGATACCCGCCAATTAGTGAGATTAAAAGACCACCGATAGAGCCTACAGTACCCAAAGTGATCCCCTCAAGTACGAATATCATGGCTACTTCCACTTTTTTAAGTCCAAAGGTGCGCAGGACAGCTATATCCCTGATCTTTTCCCTTACCTTCATAAAAAGGAGGCTCGTTATGTTAAAGGATGCAACTATTACCATCAAAAGGAGGACAAAGAATATGCCTACCTTTTCAAGCTGTAAGGCATTAAAGAGGGGTTTGTTCAGATCTATCCACGAGCGTACCACGACAGCGTTACCGAGTTCTTTTTCTATTTCTCTTTTCACCTCCTGGGCTTTGTAAGGGTCTTTTACAAACACCTCAAAGCCGTAGAGTTGCCACTGTGGACCGAAAAATTCCGTAGCTTTAGACATAGGCATTATAACTGTGAGGTAATCCTGATCAAAAGTGCCGGTCTGAAACACGCCATCTATCTTAAAACTTGCCACCTTAGGTATAAAACCAAAGGGTGTAGCTCTACCCATTGGTGAGACCAAAGTCACACTTTCACCCACCTTTATACCCATAAGATCGGAAAGACCCTTACCTACGAGTATCCCACCATGAAAAGTACCTTCAATTAAAAACTTCCTCTTTCTAAGTATGTCAGAGGGTCTCATACCTTTTACGCTCACGCTTTGAATAGAACTACCTTTGGAGAGGATAGCTTGATATATGACGATCGGATAAACGGTTTTTACATCTTTGAGAAGCTTTATCCTATCTTCGTAGTCAGTCATCTGATCACCTGTCAAAAGACTAACCACGATGTGAGGTGAGGTTGAAAGGATCTTCTCTTTTAATGCGTGCTGGAAACCTGCAAAAACACCCATAGTAAGAAGGACAGCTACAACGCTCAAGATCACGCCCAAAAGGGCAATGATGGATACAAGTAATGTTGAACCTCTACTGGCTAATATGTATCTGAAGGATATGCGCGCTACGGTCTTTAAAGCGTATTGCACTCATTAGATTATACATCAACCACCCACTTTGAACATCTCCACTTTCCTTATAACCTCCCCTTTACTTAATTTCTCCAATCTCTCCTCCGAGTATCTGTCCTTTCTTGAATGCCATACGGATCTTATAAAATCCTCTATATCCTCATCGCTTGCACCACCTCTTATGAGTGTCTTGATATCGTAGCCATCCGTTGCAAAAAGGCAAGTAAGGAGCTTTCCGTCAGCTGTAAGTCGGAGTCTGTTGCAATCCCCACAAAAGGGTTGTGTCACGGATGAGATAACACCAAACTCAAGTCCGTCATCTTTGTATCTGTATCTGTCAGCTACCTCACCTCTGTAGCTCTTTTCTACGGGTTCAATTTCAAACTCCCTAGATATTACTCTAACTATTTCCTTAGCTGACACTACCTTTTCCAAAGACCATCCGTTCACATTGCCTACATCCATAAACTCTATGAATCTTACAACTACACCCATACTTTTGAAAAACTTTGCTATATCAAGTATTTCGCCATCGTTAAGACCTTTTACCACACACACATTGACCTTGACAGGATGGAGACCAACCTCAAGAGCTGTTTCTATACCGCTCAGTATCTGTGAAACTTTTATACTCCTACCGACTACTTTGGAAAACACCTCATCTCTTAAAGAGTGGAAACTCACAGTTACTCTCTTTAAACCTGCCTCTTTGAGTGATCTTGCCTTTTCTGAAAGCAAAAATCCGTTTGTAGTCATGCTTATGTCTTGCAAACCTTTTACCTCAGAAAGAAGCTTTACAAGATTCTCGATGTGTTTTCTGACGAGAGGCTCTCCTCCAGTTATTCTTACCTTACTGACTCCTAATCTGACGCTTACTTCCACTATACGCTTTATCTCCTCAAAGGTAAGTATCTCCGAACGAGGATAAAACTCATACTCTTGTTCGGCTGGCATACAAAACTGACACCTGAAGTTACACCTGTCAGTTACTGATATTCTAAGGTCGTGAAGTTCCCTTCCGTAGCTGTCCTTTATCATGCTCCGAGTACCCACTCGCCTTTACCGTTTGAAAATACCTCTTTTTTCCATATAGGTGCCCTCTTTTTAACCTCATCCACCACGTACCTACACGCTTTAAATGTCTCCTCTCTATGCCCACCAAAGACACACACGAGAAAGGATGGCTCCCCTACTCTAACAATACCAAGCCTGTGGTGGACAAAAACCTCTTTGACGGAAAAGAGTTTTATTGCTTCCTGTCTTATTTCCTCCATAACTTTGACAGCCATTTCTGGAAAAGCTTCGTAGTGAAGCTCTTTTACATCCCCATCTTCCGGAGCCGATCTTGCTATACCAAGAAAGGTTACGCTCGCTCCACAATTACTGGGAATATCGTAATGAGCAAGTATTTTCTCTATACCCAACCACTCTATACCTATATAAACTTTTGGCACCATGGCTAGTTTATTAAATATACTTTTTCTTTCACAATTTGTGTGTAGAAATACATCATTTATCTTATACAGCACAGCAGGAAAGCTTTGAAATGTCCTTATAGAAGGATTGGGCACATAGTTTTATCGCTTCAGAAAGCGTAGAATAAACGTCTACCATATCAATAACATCTTCAAGCCTAAGCCCATATTTTATAAGTGGCACGGCTTTGTGTATCAACTCAGCTCCATGAGGAGAAAGCATATGAACACCGAGAATACGCCTTGAACCTTTTTCTACTACCATTTTTATAAGTCCATGATTCTTAAGGCTGATAATCGCCCTTGGAACTTTAGTAAAGTCTAAAACCCTTGTCTCCACGTCCATACCCCTTTTTCTTGCCCCCTCTTCAGTAAAACCAACGCTGGCAAGCTCAGGATCTGTAAATATGGCACGGGGGACAGGCAAGTAATCAATTCTTTTTCTGTTTCCAAGCAAGGCATTTTCCGCTGCAACAGCACCTTCCATAGCTGCCGTAGTGACAAGAAGCATTCTATTTATACAGTCTCCAGCTCCGTATATGTCTTTATTTGTGGTTTGGAGATAATCATCAACCTTTATGAACCCTCTATCGTCCAGTTCTACGCCAACTCTTTCAATACCTGTATGCTCCGTATTGGCTCTCCTCCCAACTGCGATAAGTATATGACTACCTATAACTTCCATTTTCTTGTTATCGTGCAGTATTTTTAGAAGTATGCCTCCTTTGTATTCACTAACCTCTTCAACCTTTGCTGAGGTGTAAATTTTCATACCTTCCTTTTCTAAAAGTTCCTTAAGCTTCCTTCTTAGCTCTGGTTCTTCACCCATAGTGATTTCTGGCAAGGCTTCAAATACAGAAACTCTACTACCAAATCTTAAAAAGGCTTTGAACCCGTAGCTATTATAGCTTTATTAAAGTTTACTTCTTCGCTGTTGATTGTAGCTTTACCATTGTCTATGAACTCCGCATGTCCTTCTGCATATTAATCTCTGGATAAGCCTCAAGAACATTCCAATATTTTTCTTTTCTAAGTTCGGATATAAGCTTATCCTTTAGTTCAATAACCTTGTTAAAGTTAACTTCTTCTGCTTGAAAACCCTCTATCAATTCTGTCCTTGGTCTAAAAAGCATATTAGCAATTTCTACTAAGTACTTTGAAGGTATGCACCCCCTATTCAAACATGTCTTTTCCCTCTGCTATAAGCACTTTTTAGCTCCAAGTTCTACAGCCTTTATAGCAGCTGCGAACCCAGCAGAACCGCCACCTAAAATAAACATATCGTAGTAATCTCCTGATGAAATATATACGGAGCCTTTCTCAAGGGGTTCAGCTCTGTATCCAGAACTTCTAACTGCTTCTATTAAAGTTTCCACATCCAAAGCCTTATTGCCTTCCACCACTGCATAGCCTTGAGGGAAATAGACCTTCGCTTTACTTACACCTGGCACACTCTCAAGTGCCTTTTTCACAGTCTTAGCACAATGCCCACAGGTCATACCAGTTATTTTCAGATAAATCATCTTACGCCTCCTAAAATCTTGTCTTACCAATTACAGTACCCTTATAGTTTCCAGTATTTGATATAGCCTTCAATAAAAGGTCTTCTTTTGTTCCGTCCTGTGCAATAACCACAGCTATATTGTTATTTAGAGAGGTTAATAGTCGCTTAACCCCATTTATTTGAGAAATAGCCCTTTTGACAGCAATTTGACACATTTCGCATGTCATACCTTCCACATCAATCACGAAAACTTCTTCTGCAAAGCTAAGGCTTACCATAATAAGTGGTATCAGTAAAAGTTTTTTTCATGTTAAAACCTCCTTTTTAGTTTCCATAAATTTTTGCAAGGATATATGGGTATAATGTGGAGACAAGCAGAAACACAAAAGCCATTAGGGTTAAACCTTTTCTAAGTTTGTGGAATTTTACTCTATCTTCACATACACAATCTACATTAGGTTTTTTAAGAAAGCTTTTATAAAAGGAGTAGCCAACAGCGATATAACCCATAGCCAGAAAGTAAAACCTGTATGGTTCAAGAACGTTGAGAAAGCTAAGACTTCCTGTTGATACACCGAATACTACAAATAGAGTAGGGGCAATACAACAGGAAGCGGACAAAAAGGACGCAACCATTCCTAAAAGGCTACTTACTGTCTCCCTCATATCAGCAACCTCCCTTTATGAGCTTTTCAAGAGCTCCCATGAAATCTTCAAAAGCTCTTATATCTCCATATTCTATTCCTGGCTTTACGCAATACTCCGCATGGTCTTTTAAAAGCTTAATGGCAACAGAGTTCAGCGCAGATTTAACTGCTGATATTTGAATGAGTATATCATCACAGCTCTTTCTTTCCTTTAGCATCCTTTGGAGTCCTTTTACTTGCCCCTCTATGCGAAGAAGCCTATTTAAAAGTTCTTTTATGCTCTCTTCCGGTAAATATATATCGCATTCTTTCATACCTAATATAATAGCTGTTTTACATGTGAAGGCAGGTAGTTTGGCAAATGCTAAAGCTGTGCTTTTAGTTCCTGCCTCCATACAAAAAACTTGGGTGCTTTTATCAGCACAAAGGGTGTTGTGAGCTTGGATATGGAGACTTCTTGTCTAAGTTTTATATAAATTTATATAAGATGGACCTGATAAGGAACTTCTCCATAATAGCGCATGTGGATCATGGAAAATCCACTCTGGCGGATAGGCTTCTTGAGTTTACCGGCAGTGTATCAAGGCGAGAGCTAAAAGATCAGATGCTGGATACCTTAGAGATAGAAAGAGAGCGTGGTATAACGATAAAGCTTCAAGCTGTCAAGATGTTTTATAGAGCTAAGGACCGTAAAACTTATACCTTACACCTTATAGACACACCCGGACATGTGGATTTCTCTTATGAAGTCTCAAGGGCACTTGCAGCGTGTGAAGGCGCTATACTTTTGGTGGATGCAACGCAGGGGATAGAAGCTCAAACCGTTGCTAACTTCTGGAAAGCTGTAGAACAGGACCTGGTGATACTGCCTGTAATTAACAAAATAGATTTGCCTTCGGCTCAACCAGAAAGGGTAATAAAGCAAATAGAAGATATTTTGGGACTTCCTGCGAAGGATGTGCTTCTCATATCAGCCAAAGAAGGTATAGGTATAGAAGCTGTGCTTGAAGCCATAGTACATCGCATACCTCCACCTAAGGGAGATCCGAATGCGCCTCTTAAAGCACTTATCTTTGATTCATACTATGATCAGTATAGGGGTGCTGTAGCTTTTGTGAGAGTTTTTGACGGTGAGGTAAAACCAGGTATACGTATAAGGCTGTTTTCTACTGGAAAAGAGTTTGAAGTTACAGAAGTTGGCGCTCAAACGCCTAAGATGGCGAAGTTTGACAAGCTTACTGCTGGAGATGTGGGATACATAGCAGCTTCCATAAAGGATGTTAGGGATATTAAAATAGGAGACACCATAACGGACGCAAAGCGACCTACAGAAAGCCCTGTTCCAGGTTTTAGACCAGCTAAACCTATGGTTTACGCGGGTATTTATCCATCCGATGGTTATACTTATGAAGAGCTAAGAGATGCCCTTGAGAGGTACGCTATAAACGACGCTGCAATACAGTACGAACCTGAAACATCTCCCGCGCTTGGCTTGGGCTTTAGGGTTGGGTTCCTTGGGCTTTTACACATGGAGATAGTTCAGGAAAGGCTTGAAAGGGAATATAACGTCAGCATAGTTACAACTGCACCAAGTGTTGTTTACAGGGTTAGGTTTAAAAATGGTCAAATTAGGGAAGTGCGGAATCCCTCGGATCTTCCCGAGAACTGGGGAATTATAGAGGCAATAGAAGAGCCTTTCGTCCTACTCACTATAATCACGCCAAAAGATTATGTGGGAAACGTAATAAATCTCTGTCAAGAAAGGCGCGGAACTCAGAAGAAGTTTATGTATTTGGATCAGAATACGGTTCTCCTTGAGTATGAGATGCCTCTCAGTGAAATCATTATGGACTTTCACGACAAGATAAAGGGAGTTTCTAAAGGTTACGCTTCATACGATTACGAGTTTATAGGTTTTAAAGAAGAGGATCTTGTGAGGCTCAACATTTTTATAAACAACGATCCTGTTGACGCGCTATCTTTCATAGTACACAAAGATAAAGCTTACAGGAGAGCAAGACAGCTCGTAGAAAAACTAAGAGAGGTTATTCCCAGGCAGTTATTTGAGGTAAAGGTTCAGGCAGGTATAGGGAACAAGATCATAGCTTCTGAGAGGATACCACCATTGAGAGCTAACGTAACAGCGAAGTGCTATGGTGGAGACATAACCAGAAAGAAAAAGCTCTTAGAAAAGCAGAAGGAGGGGAAAAAGAGACTTAAGCAGTTTGGAAAAGTGGAGCTTCCGCAGGAAGCCTTTCTAACAGTATTAAAGGTTGAGTGATCATCTCAGTATGGAAAAGATAGAAAAAGCAAAGAGATTCATACAGGAGCTTGAAGAAAACAGGCATATCAAACTCAAGAGAAGTTCTGGTGTGGGTCTTTACCTTTTTAATTTACTCAGGGAAGAGCTTGAACCTGTTTATCTTAACCTCCTTAAAGATTTTGATAAAGTATCTTTACAGAAGCGTATAGGCATACTCAAAGTGATAAAGGAAAGGCTCACTCATCCTACCCACAAAATAAGCGTTGACTTTTCTGGTTTTGAAAAGAAACCTATAGAGAAGTTCTTTGTACCAATAGATAAAATAAAGGTTCTCGATGAAAAAGAAAAGAAACTGCTCAAGTCCCTCGGTATAAAGGACCTTTACTCGGCGCTATGGTATCTGCCGGTGAGATACGAAGACAGGAGGTTAAACAATTCGGTGAAAACCACTAAGGCTGGGCAAAAGATAGCCCTAAAGCTCAAAGTGGTAGAGACAGGCTACGATCCTTCCGAGAAGTATCCGGCTTTTGTAAAGTGTGAAGACGCTACAGGTATTTTGTACCTTCGCTTTCGCTACAAAAACGAAAAGCCCTTATATCCCTTCAGAAGGGGAAGTCAGATAGTAGTTTACGGTAGGCTAAAAGAGTTTAAAGGCGAAAGGTACATGGTCCATCCAGAGGTATCTTTTCAAGAAAATGAGTTTGGTAGGATACTACCCTTTTACTACATAAGAACCAAAGGAGAAATAAAAACCTTCTCCTCAAAGACAAGACATAAAAAAGTCAGGCAAGCGATAGAAAAGCTCCTTGAGTATACAAAATTTATGCCCGAGTATCTACCTGCGGAACTGCTCCAAAAATATGGATTTCCCAAGATAGGTGAAAGCCTCTATCTTGCACATAACCCTTGCGATGAGGATGAAGATACCCTTAACAGCTTCAGAACATCTTTTCAAAGAAGACTCATCTACGAAGAGCTTCTCCTTTTCCAACTTGCCCTTCAGGTAAAAAAGAGGCAGATAAAGAGCCTTTCGGCTGTTTGCCTTACAAAGCCTGAGGAACATATGGAAGAGTTTATGAGCACCTTACCCTTTAGATTGACAGAGGCTCAGAGGAAGGTACTCAAGGAGATATCATTGGATATAAAGAGCAAAAGACCTATGAATAGACTCCTTCAGGGTGATGTGGGAAGCGGGAAGACAGTGGTAGCGATGGCTGTCTCTTACGCCTTTGCCAAAGAAGGATACCAGTGCGCCATAATGGCTCCCACTGAAATACTTGCACAGCAACACTACGAAAGCTTTAGAAAGTTTCTTGAACCTCTCGGTATAAGGGTAAGTATTTTGACAGGTTCTATCAGAGGTTCTACCAGAAGGAGCATATATAAGCATGTAAACACTGGGGACATACAAGTGCTTATAGGTACACACGCCCTCCTTCAGGATAATTTAGAGTTCAAAAATTTGGCTTTTGTTGTTATAGATGAACAGCATAGGTTCGGTGTTATGCAAAGGAAAGACATGTTGAAGAAAGGGAAGGGGCTTTTCCCTCACTGCCTTGTGATGAGTGCAACACCTATACCCAGAACCTTAGCCCTTTGTTTGTACGGTGATCTTGATATATCTATCATAGATCAGATGCCCAAAGGAAGGAAGCCAGTAATTACCAAAGTGCTGTTTGAGTCTGAAATGGAGAGATGCTTAAGTTTTATAAGGCAGGAACTTAGCAAAGGTGGAAAGGTTTACGTCATATACCCTCTTATAGAGAGTTCCGAAAAGCTACAGCTAAAGTCGGCTACCGATGAGTATATACGCTGGAAGGATCTATTTCCAGACAGAAAGGTACTTTTGATGCATGGGAAACTCAAAGATAGCGAAAAGGAAGCTGTTATGAAGGAGTTTAGAAAGGACGGTGATATTTTGGTTTCCACCACTGTGGTGGAGGTAGGAGTAGATGTACCTTCAGCCACAGTTATGGTAATAGAATCGGCTCACATGTTTGGACTCTCTCAGATACACCAGCTCAGAGGTAGAGTGGGAAGGTCGGAAAGACAGGGCTATTGCTTTCTCATAGTACCTGATCATCTCAGAAATACAGATGCGGAGGCTATAAATAGACTTAAAATTCTCGTGCAGATAAATGATGGATTCAAGATAGCTGAAGAGGATCTAAAGCTAAGAGGACCAGGAGAGCTTATGGGTGTTTCCCAATCCGGATACTTTGGCTTTAATGTTGCAAACTTAGCAAGGGTACAGGACAAATACATGCTACAGCTCGCTAAAGAAGACGTCAGCCGATTTATAGATAACTTGACAAGTGTTGAGGATATTAAAAAGCTTCTTATATACAAATACTCGGAGCGTATAGACATAAGTTACATAGCTTAAATTATTTGATATATATCGGTGGAATACAAGAAAGAAACCTAAGTCCGAAGTAAACTGTACCTATTTTGAAGCTGTAACTGTAAATTTTCGCACTGTAGCTACCCTTTTCAGAAACAGGTTCGTTGATGTAGTTTTGGTCATAAACCCCAATGAGTTTTTCGTTTTTACTAAGTAGCAAGATCACCTTTCTTTTGCTTACCTTAAGTATGTACCTTCCCCCACCCCTTGCTTCTTCCCCGGGAAAGGAGTAACCTCTCTCTGAGTAAAGATAGGCGCTTATATTTATTCCATCGGAGATAGGAACAGTTCCCTGTAAACTCAAAGGTGTTACATCTTGGCAAGAAGTGTTTTGAAGAATGTTCCTCCTATCTCCGAGTATAAAGGAGTAGGAGGGAAAATCGTAAGATAGAAAAGAAGCTATCACGGGAATATCGGAAAGGAAAGGCTCGCAAGGCTGTCCAAAATAGAGGGAATACATATCCATAGGTTCTTCAAATATGAACTTTTTTGGTAAAAACTCAAAAGCTAAGTAAGATATTCTCAAGATCATTGGAATATCACTATAACTTACACCTTTCACTTTTACGTTTAAGAATGTATTGTAAGCGCAAGGCGTGTCGGAAAAGGCAACATCTATGCTCTTTTCTTTCATAATCTTGATAATCTTTTTTGGATCTCCCAGTGGAGAATTAAAAACCGTTTTGACGCCTGCAACAAATACGCATCTGCGGTTTACCGGCATAGGACTTGGGTGAGGTATGGAGTAATCAACTTTGGTAAAAAACCTAAATGGTAAAGTGTGATATGCAAAAAATCCCAAAAGATACGTACTGAGGGCAAACCTAATAACCCATCGGTAAGTTCTCCTCCAAACCTCTATAATTTTTGAGCTTGTAAATGTAAAAAACGCTTACCTCTTTACCTCTCCAAAAGACCCTGTATATATCCTCCTTTATTATACCATCAAAAGCATCAAGAACCCTCTTTTGTATAGGTCCTACGCTTACAAATATGGCATCCTTTCCTATATAAGCTTTCATACCATCTTTCCAAAGATCGTACTGATTCATTCTCCTCCCTAAATTCACACAGTAAGTTTGGGGGGTTCCCTTCATGTAAAATGCAAGCTCCGCAGATACCTGATACTGAGGAGAAAATACAAGTTCATTACCTGTATAAAGTTCATCCACCCTTTTGGCAAGGGACCTCCAACCCACCAAAAACTTGGTAGGATCTTTTTCAGGAGGGAGAAATTTCCCAAATCCTAAAGCATCCAATAAAGGGGTGAAGTGTAAAAACAAAAAGATCAGAAAAGAAAAAAAGTAGGTAGGTAAAAGGAGTACACTACGAGATAAAAAGTAAGATATAAGAATAAAACCCGAAAAATAGGCGAAACCTGACCAGTTTGCTTCTACCCTTTTGTGAAAGGAAAGAAGGAGGAAAAATAGAAAAATAGGTAAGGAATAGAAGGTGAAAAATAGAAGATTTCGGTTTTTGAAACTCTTCACCCAAGCATACAAAAGCGTGATGAAGGGTAATACGGATAATAAGACAGCCTGACTTCCGACAAACTCAAGGACATAAAAAGGTTGAAAAAAGTTATCACTTTTGGACGCGAGGGTTGAAACATGCTTGAAAGAAACGAAGTTATGCATGTAGTTCCATACAAAAACGGGAAGAGAAAGCAAAAAAGCGGGGATCAGGCTAAAATAAGGATTAAGCCTTTTGAGGAGGTGTCTTTTTAAAAGAGCCATGTATGTTAGGGTAATGGGAAGTAGGAAAACAGCCGGATACTTACTCAAAAAAGCGAATCCTGAAAGCACTCCTGAGAGAAACCACAGCTTTGTGTCATTTTTCTCCATAGCCTCGTATAAGCACATAACGGATAAAGACCAAAAAAACACAAAAGGGGCGTCCGTGGTCATCAGGAGTGAATTTACCGCATACCCAACCGTTATTTGGGGAAGAGTCGATGATATAAACGCTATCTTATGTCCGAAGATCCTCCTAACAAAAACGTAAGTGATGATAGAAAGGAGAAAAGAAAGTACTACCGGGCTTACCCTCACCGCGAGCTCACTAACCCCTAAGATCTTTCCCGCCAGAAAATTTAAGTATGCCACCATAGGGGGTTTAGAGTAGTAACTGAGATCCAAATGCCGTGACCAGTCCCAGTATTGGGCTTCTTCTGGAGATAAATCCGTATGATAGTAAAGGATGTAAAGTATTCTAAAGATCAAAAGGGAAGTATTAAAAATAAGGACATACACCATCAGATTTTAAAAGAATGTTCCCTTCCTTCTATGAGTCTGATTATGTTGTCCCTGTGTTTGCAAAAGATAAGAAACACTATCACGAAGGACATAAACAGCACATTTAAGGGATAGCTAAAAATCAATAAAAGGAAAGGTGCCAAGGCACAAGAAATTAGAGAAGCTAAGGAAACGTATCCTTTTAATTTGAAGACCATACCCCACACACCCAGACAGATGAAGGCTACAAGCGGAGAAATACCCAAAAGGACACCGAAAGCGGTAGCTACACCCTTTCCACCTTTAAAAGAGTGAAAAATAGGTAAGACGTGTCCGAGTACACTTGCAACACCTACAACGCTGAGTGTCCAACTTTCAACACCGAAATATACCCTTGCCAGAAATATTGGAAATAGACCCTTAAACATATCAAGAATGAAGACCAAAACAGCGTACTTTGCACCTAAAGCTCTGCCTACATTAGTAGCTCCAACATTACCGCTACCTGTAGATCTCAGATCCACACCTTTTGCTTTGGCTATATGCTCACCGAAGAGAACAGAACCCAGAAGATACGCAAACAAAACGAGTAGGATACTATCCATAAGCTATAATTTTATCATGCAAGCATTGAGCGTAAAAGGTAAAAAGTTGAGACTTGTCATAGATCAAGAGGCGATAAAAAAGAGGGTAGAAGAGTTAGCACAAGAAATAGATAGAGATATGGGAGAACCTTTTATAGCTGTGGGTCTTTTGAAAGGATCTTTCATATTTCTCGCTGATCTGATCAGAAGCGTATCTCTACCTGTGAAGGTAGACTTTATGTGGGTCTCAAGTTACGGCTCAGGAACGGTGAGCGAAGGTCATGTAAGAGTCCTTAAAGACATAAGCATGAATATACAGGGAGAAAAAGTCCTTCTCGTTGATGACATTTTGGATACAGGATACACGCTCAAAGAGATAATACAAATATTGAAAATGAGAGAACCCAAAATACTAAAAACTTGTGTACTGCTTGATAAGTACGAAAGGAGGAAGGTGGAAGTTAAAGTTGATTATACAGGTTTTTACGTTCCGGATGCTTTCCTCGTTGGATATGGACTCGATTGGGATGAAGAAGGTAGAAACTTAAGGGGTATTTATGCGGTTGAAGGTTTATAATAAGTATCTATGAAGGTTGAAGACCTAAGAAACACAGCGTGGAGATTTAACGAAAGGCTACGTTTTATCGCGAAGAGGGGAGAAATACTTGAAGAGGAGTATGAACCAGTTGTCAGGGAGATAATAAAGAAGGTTAAACAAGAGGGTGACAGGGCTATAATGGAGTATACCGAAAAGTTTGATGGTATAAAGCTGACCAAAGACACTATGGAGATCCCGTATGAAGAGCTTGAAAATGCCTACAACGAAATAGAGGAGGATGTACGTTCAGCTCTTGAGATAGCCTGTGAAAGGATAAGGAGATTTCACGAACTCCAGAAGGAAAAGGGCTTCTTTTTGGAGGAAAGTGGAACCATTTTAGGTATGAAAATTACACCTATAGAAAGGGTGGGGGTGTATGTACCAGGTGGTAAAGCTTCCTATCCTTCTACTGTGCTTATGAACGTTGTACCTGCTATTGTGGCAGGTGTTGAAGAAGTGATCATGGTTTCTCCCAAGCCTAACAGGTATACTCTGGCATCTGCTTTCATAGCCGGTGTGAGTAGAGTTTACCAGATAGGAGGTGCTCAAGCTATAGCCGGTCTCGCCTACGGAACTGAGATGATACCGAAAGTTGATAAAATAGTTGGTCCTGGCAATATATACGTAGCTGTAGCAAAAAAACTCCTCTTTGGGGTGGTCGATATAGACATGATAGCTGGTCCTTCCGAGATACTGATAATATCTGACGGATCGTGTGATCCCGCTTGGATTGCAGCTGATCTTCTGTCTCAGGCTGAGCATGACGAACTTGCTGGTGCTTTTATGGTTACAACGGATGAAAGACACGCATTGAATGTAAAGGAAGAGTTGAAAAGACTTATGGAGAACTTTCCCAGAAAGGATATAGCCCAAAAATCTGTAGAACGGTTCGGTACCATATTTCTGGTGGATGATCTCTACAAAGCGTGTGAGGTAGCCAATTACATAGCACCTGAACACCTTGAAGTGCTAACACAAGACCCTTTTTCATTACTGCCTTACATAAAGCATGCTGGAGCTATCTTCTTGGGAAGACTGAGTACTGAAGCTCTTGGAGACTATATTTTAGGTCCAAATCACACTCTTCCTACAGGTGGTACCGCAAGATTCTTTTCTCCCTTAGGTGTTTATGATTTTATAAAGAGAAGTTCTGTAATGTATGTTTCTAAGGAAGGTTTTGACAGGCTCGCTGAGCTTACTGAAAGCATAGCAAAGGCTGAGGGACTATTTGCTCACTATACATCTGTAAAGATCAGGAGAGAGGTATGAAAAAGATCTTGTTGATCTGCATTTTTATGCTTGAGTATGCCTGTGCACCCCTGGTTTGTCCGGGTGAGAAAGACATAAAGAGCAGATACTCGGAGGATGTAGCGCCGAAAAGTTATAAAGCTCTCGTATCTCTGAAGTACGGCATTTTAAAGGTACCTATGTATGTTGAAAAAGATATGGGAAGATACACTCTGAGAAGTTCACAAACGGGGACACTCCTCTTAGAAGAGGGTAATCTTTGCATTAATGCTACGTGCCTTGATCTGCCTATAAATCCAGATGGATTAATTTTTGGGGCGCTACTTTTGGGTGATGAAAAACCTACATGCTCATTTGGCACGATCATCTTCGAAAGGGATGATCAGGTATACCTCAGGAAGTACATATTTAGCAACGGCGAGTTGAAGAAGGTAGAGCTAACCGACAAAAAGAGAGGCAAGTTTGTAGTGCTTGAGTATGGGCAGAGAACAAAAGAGGGCTATTACAAGAATGTGAAGGTGAGTATAGGAGATCTATCCTTCTTTTTTAACGTTGATGAACTTAAAAGATGAGGAGGTAAAGCATGAGCTTTGAATACTCTGAGAGGATAAAAAGCTTACCACCATACCTTTTTGCGCAAATAGATATGAAGAAGAGGGAAAAGCTCTCTCAAGGTGTGGACATAATAGATCTTGGTATAGGGGATCCGGACATACCAACTCCTGAACCTATAATAAAGGCCATGCAGAAAGCGGTTGAAAAACCCGAGCATCACCGGTATCCATCTTACGAAGGTATGCTCTCCTTCAGGGAAGCTGTTGCAGATTTTTACAGAAGGAGGTTTGGAGTTTCATTAGATCCTACAACTGAAGTTATTACACTCATAGGTTCAAAGGAAGGAATAGCTCACTTCCCTTTAGCTTTTGTAAACCCCGGAGATGTTGTGCTTTGCCCCGATCCTGCATATCCAGTATACAAGATAGGAACCATCTTTGCCGGTGGCATACCTTACATCATACCCCTAAAGGAAGAAAACGGATTCCTTCCTGATTTTAAGAGCATACCCAAAGATGTGTTAAAAAAGGCGAAAATCATTTGGGTAAATTATCCCAATAACCCTACCTCTGCAACGGCAAAAGAGGACTTTTACAGGGAGCTTGTAAACTGGGCAATGGAACACAACATTATAGTAGCTTCGGATCTTGCTTATTCGGAGATATATATGGGGAACGAAAAACCCATATCCATACTCCAGATAGATGAAGCTAAAGAAGTAGCCATAGAGTTTCATTCACTCTCAAAAACTTTCAATATGACAGGATGGCGCATAGGTATGGCTGTAGGAAATGCAGAACTTGTCGCTGGTCTTGGAAAGGTAAAAACTAACATAGATTCTGGACAGTTTCAAGCTATTCAGGAAGCTGGGATAACAGCTCTAAAAATGCCAGAAAGCGAAATCCAAAGGATCAGGGAGATCTATAAGCAAAGAAGGGAGGTTATGGTTAAGGCTCTTGAAGATATAGGGCTTGAAGTTTATAACTCTACAGCTACATTCTATTTGTGGGTTAAGGTACCCAAAGGATATACCTCCGCTCAGTTTGTCTCTTTGCTACTTGATGAGTGTGGTGTGGTTTGTACTCCGGGAAACGGCTTTGGACAGTACGGAGAAGGTTACTTTCGTATATCCCTCACTTTACCTACAGAAAGACTCATGGAAGCAACGGAAAGGATTCGTAAATTAAAAATATGATGAAGGAAGTGGATATTTCACAGCTTTGTACCTTTGTACCTTCTGTGGAATATACTGTAGGTATTAAGGAAGCTGTTAAGCTTTTTAACGAACACGAGCTACACGAATTTTTTGTAGTTGTCAGAGACGGGAAACCCGTTGGATGGGTAAAAAAGAGGGATGTGTTCCTCGCTGTATACGGACAAAGTCTTTCAATTGGTGACCTTACAAAACCACTTACCAGACTCAGAAATCTTAAAACCACTGCGGATAAAATCAACGGACTTTTTGATTTCTTTAATCTGAAAAAAGACCCGCTGATAGTTGTAAACAAAGATGGATCATATTTAGGCGTACTTTTTTATCACGTTCTTTTGCATTACGTTTGCATGCACAAAGATGCAGAGACATCCATTTTCCAGAAGTTGAGAAACTTCTTCGGACAGCCTTATTACCTTTACGCATTCTTTCTCAAAGGGAAGAAGACCTTCAGAGAAGAATACGGGACTGTTAAAGAGGAAGGTCTTTATAAGATACTATACGAGGATGTAAAAGACAGTATCTTGGGTGATGTATCCATCGTCAAGGATGAGGGGGAAGTTTACGCCCTCTCAAAAGAGAAACTCAGTAAAGGAAAAATAAAAGAAATAATAGAGGGTTTTCATAAAGAGTTTTCACTGCTCTATGCGGATGCAAAGCCCGTTCATGTTCAGGGCTACATGATACCCTTAGAGATCGTAAAAAGTTACGAGGAACTTTTCAAGATAACTTCAGACACTAAGGATAGGTTAAAAGGTGTGGATGTATCCTTTTTCATAATGTATGGGCTACAGCCTTCTGTCATTATATGTGAGTACGAAGCAAAGGAACTTATCGTAAAGATAAAGGAACAGATAACTGAGGACTTTAAAAAGGTTCTTGAGAGGATAAATAGGGAAGATAGGGAACTGTGGGAATATGTACTTTACGACTTTTTCAAAGAGTATCCATACTTTGAACTCTTCTATATAATGAACGAAAAAGGTATTCAGATATCCAACAATGTCATAAATCCCAAAATAAAGTATCACATAAAGGCAGGCAAAAAGGGAGCGGACAGATCCGAAAAGATGTACTTTAAGCAGGCTATGAAGGATGGCATATATATATCGGATATATACATATCCCAAGCAACGGATGATTTTTGCATAACATTGTCAGCAAAATTCCAATATAAAGACAGGACTTATGTGCTTGCCGGAGACATAAACTACAAAGAAATACACAATCTCGTAAAGAGTTATACCAAAGTAAGTGCGTCATGAAAAATCTCTTTGGACATAAGGCATGTTTCTCGAAGCCACATCCTTTTATCGCCAAAAGCATAAGCAGGGTCTTCAGCGGAGTTCTTGATGAAAAAACTTATAGGAAGTTTAAAATATAAGAATCTTAGATATACGCAGAACCATCCGCTTAGAATACCACGCGTTTCCCTGCTCGTTGAGTTTTTAAAAGCCATGGATCTTATAAAGGAAGATGAACTACTTGAAAGTCGGAATGCAACTGAAGAAGAGCTTTTATTTTATCATACACCAGACTACATTGAAGCGCTGAAAGAAGTTGATAGATGCATGTGTGTAAAAGATGGATATAGGGAAAAATACAACATAGGTACTTATGAAAATCCCATATCACCAGCTATGTGGAGAGGCTCTCTCTTGGCTACGGGTTCTTCCATACAGGCTGTTGAGATCTTTCTAAAAGGCGGTGTAGCATTCAATCCAGCCGGAGGTATGCATCACGCTTATCCAAACAGGGCAAACGGCTTTTGCTTTTTGAATGACCCTGCCATCAGCATAGAGTTTCTAAAAAGGCTTGGCATAAGAAAGATACTTTATATAGACCTTGATGCACACCATTGTGATGCTATTCAAGATCATTATTACGAAGATGACAGCGTATTTGTTCTCTCCTTGCACCAATCTCCTGAGTATGCCTTTCCTTTCAAAACCGGTTTCTTGGAGGAAACAGGTAATGGCAGAGGAGAGAGGTTTAATATGAACGTTCCACTTCCAAAAGGTATAAAAGACAGAGATTATCTTTACGCTCTTGAAAGGAGCTTGGAAATAGTGAAAGAAATATTTGAGCCAGACGCCTATATACTACAGCTTGGTACTGACACACTAAGAGAAGATTACCTTTCTAAGTTTGAACTTTCCAATGCGGGATTTTTAGAGGCTTTTAGAATAGTAAGGAATTTCTTCGGGGATGGTATCTATTTAGGAGGTGGAGGTTATCACCCTATAGCTCTTGTGAGGGCTTGGACTCTCATCTGGTGTGAAATTACAGATAGAGAAATCCCTATAAAGATAAACGCCAAATCTAAGGAGCTACTTTTGAGTGTGAATTTTGAAGAGTTTGATGATGAAACGGACAGAAGTTATATGTACGATTACCTTTTAGATGAGTTCAATGAAGAGCCTGTAAGGGAAGATGTCAAAAGGCTTCTGGAAAAGTTAAAGGCATACTTTTTGCTATAATTTTTAAGGTGAAACTGCTTGTGGTTGGAAACGGAGGAAGGGAACACGCTTTAGTTTGGAAGCTGAGTCAAAGTAAACTTGTAAAAGAGATATATGTGGCTAAGGGAAATGCAGGCGCATGGGAGATAGCAAAAAAAGTTGACATAGAACCTACCAACGTAAAAGATCTCGCGGAGTTTGTTTCAAAGGAGGGAATAGATTTCACCATAGTAGGACCTGAGGCACCTTTGGTGGAAGGCATAGTTGATGAGTTTGAAATGAGAGGTCTAAAGATATTTGGACCAAATAAAACAGCATCACAGCTTGAAGGAAGTAAAGCTTTTGCCAAAAGCTTTATGCAAAAGTACAATATACCTACAGCGGTTTATGATGTTTTTGAGGACCCAGCAAAAGCAAAAAGATTTATAAAGGATTTTGGTACACCTCTTGTAATAAAGGCGGACGGTCTTGCTGGAGGGAAGGGTGCTATGGTTTGCTATGATGAAAAGACAGCAATGGAGGCTATAGATAAATTGATGGTGAGAGGAGAACTTGGAATTTCAGGTAAAAGGGTAGTTATAGAGCAGTTCCTTGAGGGACAGGAAGTGTCTTACATAGTACTTTTAGATGGAGAGAGATACCTACCGCTCCCCTCTTCTCAGGACCACAAAAGACTTCTTGATGGTGACGCAGGACCTAATACTGGAGGTATGGGAGCTTATTCACCCACACCCTTTGTTAACGAAGAGATAGAAAGAGTCATACAAAAGCAAGTAATAGAAAGGTTGATAAGGGGGCTAAAAGAAGAAGGCATCTACTACAGAGGTTTTTTGTATGCGGGGCTTATGCTAACCGAAGATGGACCGAAAGTTCTTGAATTTAATGTGAGGCTCGGAGATCCCGAAGCTCAACCTATTCTTATGAGAATAAAAGGAGATTTTGCGAAAAACCTTTTGGACTTTTATGAAGGTAAATATACAGAAATAGAAATAGATAACAGGTGCGCTCTCTGTGTAGTATTGGCAAGCAGAGGCTATCCGGAGAAACCTCAAGTAGGGGACGTTGTATACGGACTTGACAATATAAAGGATGACGATATAGTGGTGTTCCATGCGGGAACCGATATACAGAATGGTAAGGTTGTGGTACGGGGCGGAAGGGTTCTCAACGTATGTGCTTGGGGTTATAATCTTCGAGAAGCAAGGGAAAAGGTATACGGAGCTATAGAAAGGATAAGATTTGAAGGTATGCAATATAGAAAGGACATAGGTCTCAAAGCTATTGATCTTGTTTGAGTATTCTCCTCTCGTATATTACCGCCAGGGAAAAGAGTGTAGTAAAAACGATAGGACCTAAGAAAAGCCCGAGAAATCCAAAAGTAAGTAATCCACCCACCGTTGAAAAGAAAAGCGCTATATAAGGCATTCTTATGCCCTTCTTCATGATCAATGGTCTTACTACATTGTCAACTGTTGATATAATCAGGAACCCCCACAATAGCATAAATATGCCGTAAAATACACTTTTACTAAAAAAGCTGTATATGGCTATGGGGAACCATACAAAGCCCGTCCCGAAAGGTGGAATAAAAGACGCTATAAAAGTGAGCAAAGCCCATACAAGAGCATAATTTATCCCTATTATAGTGTAAGCTGTGAAACTTAGGATAGCTTGAAATATAGCGACACCTATGCTTCCATAAACTACAGCAAGCACAGTTTTGTAAACTGTCAAAAGAACCTCATAGAGATCCTCCCTGTGCATAGGGAGAAATCTTTCAAAAAACTCCAAAAATCTTTTACCATCCCTGAGGATAAAAAATAAACTGATTATAAATACGAAGGACTTAAAGACCACAGAGCCTGTAGCAAAAATCATTGATGTGAAGATCTCTCCAGCTTTTTGCGTTAATTTACCCAGATAAGATGTAAGGGTATTTCTGAACTCTTCAGATTGTATATATTCGTAAAGCTTTTGTAGCATCTGTTCAGTGAGAAGTCTATCCGCAAAGGGTAGTTTATAAAGACTGTGCAGAGCATCTATGAGTGTGTGGTTTTGAAGATATTCAATTAGCGTTCTCATTATCTCCATACTTTGCTTAACAGCTACCAAACCTATGAGAAAGAAAGGTATAACTATAAAAATAAGTGCCAAAGAGGTTATAATCAGAGCCGATAATGTGTCACCACGTAGACATTTAGAAAACTTCAAATGTATGGGATAGATTACTAAGGCAAAGATTATAGCCCATAGTATGGGTTTCAAAAAAGGCGTGAGAATCACAAAAACGAGAAGGGTAAAGAACGCTGTTACACCAAGCAGGAAGTAAGAAAAGATCTTTTCCCTTGTCATCTTTTTTAGTATTTTATTACACTATTCTTCATGGGTAGGTTATTACTTTTTATGATCAGCTTTTTTGCATTTTCGTGTGCGCAAAAGACGATAGTTGTAAAAGAGGAATACGATAGGAGACCACCGGGACTCGTTATAGCTTCGGAAAATGCTTTGGAAAACGGTAAGAAACAGCTCGCTAAATGGCACTGCAAACAGGCTATACATGAGTTTAACAAAGCGGTTGAGAAAGACCCTAAGAACTTTGAAGCTCTCTACTGGCTCGGTGTGGCAGAAGGTATGTGCGGATACTACTCTCAAGCTTACAACAGATTGATCTATGTGGTAAGGTATGCCCCTGACGATGTTTGGAAAGCCAGAGTATACGCTACCATAGGTGTTACGCTTCTTTACATGGAAAAGCCAGAGGATGCTACCTTATACTTTGAGAGAGCAAAGAGCATAGATCCGGGAAACGAACTTGTTGCTACTTACTACGAAGGTGAGCGCATAAAGGGGAAAAAGCATGGGATTAAAAAGAAACTTAAACATGGAGAGGGATACGAGATAACCCTCCGCTGGTTACACTAAGGAGTAAATAGGTGCGGTGCGAAGGCTTTTAGCTTTAAATAAAGTTCCTTTAGCTCTTTCTTTGGATCCGAATCCCAGACTATCCCACAACCTGAGTAATAGGTAAGTATGTTTTCTCTGCCGACAGCTGTTCTTATAAGTACGGACAGAGTAAAATCATCTTCGGCTCTGAGAAAACCGGCACATCCACAATAAAAACTCCTCTCGTGAGGTTCAAGCATATCTATTATCTCAACAGCCTTCCTTTTTGGCGCTCCGGTTACAGATGCAGGTGGAAAAGTTGCAAAAAGTGTATCTACGAGTGAAGCTGAAGTTTCACATTCAACTGTTGAATACATATGATAAAGAGTTCTGTACTTTCTAATTGCAAAAAGTTCCCTCACTTCAATATTTTTACCTACAGCACCCAGATCGTTTCTTACTACATCCGTGATCATGAGGTTTTCGGATCTATCCTTTTCGCTTCTTTCAAGTGCTTTCTTTGAGGAAGACGTACCCTTTATGGGTTCACTTTTCAGTTTTCTGCCTTCCCTTTTTAAGAAAAGCTCCATAGAACCGGAGATGATATAAAACTCTGTAGCATCAAAGAAAAAGGCGTAATCTACCGGCTGTCTTCTGTAAAAGTTAAAAAAGAGGTCAAGTGTGTCTCCTTCGAACTCAAAGTGAAAGGCATTTGTGAGATTCAGCTGATATATTTCTCCCTTTTCAATAAAGCGCTTTACTCTCAAAACCCCGTTAATAAAGTCCTTATCGGAGAGTGAACTCCCCAAGAATTTGAGAGATATTCTTTTACTTTCAGGCTTCACAGGTTTGAAGTCATCTATTTTTATGACTACAACGGACGGTAGCAAAGAACTCTTTATGGGAAGCTTCAATGTTTGACTTGCTACATGATAAGACACTAAAAGGAAATAGGGAAAGTCCCTCAAGGAAAGTCCCTTTATATCCTCCATAAAACTCACACTTTTTATGCGTGCTTCATAGATACC
>JBEULM010000012.1 GCA_041287335.1 Hydrogenobacter sp. | reverse complement strand
TGCTGTTGATGCGGGTATGGAGTTTGTTAAAACTTCAACAGGATACGCCTATGAGGGTGTAAAAGATGAAGACGTGAAGTTTCTCTCGCACATAGCAAGAGGTCGCATAAAGGTGAAGGCATCTGGAGGCATAAGAACGAGGGAGCAGGCTGAGAAATTTTTGGGATTAGGAGCTGAGAGGATAGGTACGAGCCACACTTTTGAAATACTCAAATCATGATATATATCATAGTATCCCTTCCACCTTTACTTTATGTTAGTACTTACATAACATGGATACAAAGGATAGGATCATAGAAGCTGCTTACGAGTGTTTTTCTGAAAAAGGTTTCTTAGGAACTACCACAAGGGAGATAGCTTCAAAAGCAGGTATATCTGAAGTGACGCTTTTTAGGTATTTCAATAATAAGGAGAGCCTTTTTGAAGCGGTGCTAATAAAGAAATCCATCCTTGAAGATCTTGATAAACTTGGAAAAAATGTAAAAGAGATGCCTTTGGAGGAGCTTCTTGAGTATCTGAGTTTTAGGACTTACCAGCTTATGCGAGATAAAAAGAAGTTTATCAAGATCATCCTATCGGAAATACACGGATATCCGGTAAAGGTGATTTCAGCTTACGAAAATTTTACGAAAAAACTTCATGAAGGCTTTGAGAAGGCTCTTTCTCCCTATAGAGAGGAGCTAAAAACGGATCTGCCACTCAAAGTTGTCGCACAGTTCTTTCTTGGGGCTATCTTCTCTTACTTTCTGACGTACGAAGTTTTTTTAAACAGGGAAGCAAAAGAGGACACACTCAAAAAAGAACTTGGTACTTTTGTTAGCATCCTTCTTGAAGGATTAAAGGGAGGAAAAGATGCGAAAATTTCTTAGTTTTGGCGTTGGAGGCTTTATACCCTTAATCTTAGCAGTAGCTCTCGTTATCTTTGTTCAGAAGAGTGGTTTTTTTGCTCAGGAGAGAAAAAATCAATCTCCTGCAGGTATGCCGCCTCTTGAAGTGGATGTCTACAAAGTACCTGCACCCTCAAGCGTGCCGGTAAAGCTTACATATCCTGCGAGAATAAAGAGTCCTCAGAAGGTAACTGTTGTAGCAAGAGTTTCCGGAGTGCTTAAAAAGATGTTTTTTAGAGAAGGTAGTTATGTGAGAGAAGGACAGCTTCTTTTTTTGATAGAGCCAGACACTTACGAAGCTGAATTAAGAAGAGCTGAAGCGAATCTCTCTATGGCAAAGGCTGAACTTGAAAAAGCTCAGAGGGATTGGCTGAGGGTAAAAAAGTCATACGAAGACAAGGTGGTCAGCGAACAGGCAAAGGATGAGGCTCTCTACGCTTACGAAAAAGCAAAAGCCAATTTACAACTGGCGGAGGCAAATCTGAAGCTTGCCCAGATAAATTATAACTACACAAAGGTCACAGCAACCGCATCCGGATATACGGGAATGAAACTCGCAGATGTAGGAAGCTACGTTACACCTAACACTCCTTTGGTAACTATAACCGTCACAGACCCTGTTTATGTGGAGTTCTCCCTTCCTGACGTGGATGCCCTTGCGATAAAGTACGGTGTATCACCTAAAGAATTAACCAGATTATTGAAAGTCAAATTTGTAATGGATGGTGGTAGGGAATATACTGGAAGATTGAACTTTTTTGATGTTAATGTGGATGAAAAGACACTGACGGTAAGGGCGAGGGCGGAGCTAAAAAATCCTGAAAACTTATTAATGCCCGGGCAGTTCGTGAGGGTAGAGGTTGCAGGACTTTACAGAAAGAACGCCATCTTTGTACCACAACAGGCTGTAATACAAACTCCAGGAGGTCCGTTGGTTTTTGTAGTTGAAAACTCAAGGGTGTTTTCCAGACCTGTAAAGCTTGCTGAACTTTCCAACGGGTACTTTGTAGTTGAGAAAGGTTTAAAGCCTGGGGATCTTGTGGTCGTCAATAACCTGATGAAGATAAGAGATGGTATGCCTGTTAAGATAAGAAAACAGCTGGAAGGTGAGATAAGATGATATCTCGCTTTTTTATAGAAAGACCGAGATTTGCGGGAGTAATAGCCATAATCATCGTACTTCTGGGTATAATAGCTTACAGAAACCTTCCGCTTGAAGAGTACCCTGCCCTTACACCTCCCCAGATAGTCATTACCGCTACATATCCTGGAGCTGATGCTGAAACCCTCTACAAGACTGTGATAGCTCCCCTTGAGGAAGAGATAAACGGCGCAAAAAATATGATATACATGTCCTCTACAGCTTCAGCTAACGGCGTAGCTCTGATAAGCGTTTATTTTGATGTAGGAACCAATCCGGATGATGCAAAAGTTGAAGTAAATAACAGGGTACAGTTAGCACTTAGCAGACTCCCGGAAGATGTGCGCAGACAAGGTATTCAGGTGAGGGAGAGGTCAACGGATCTTGTAAAAGTGTACACCTTCCTTTCTGACAAAAGGAACGATGTAGACCTTTCTAACTACCTTGCCATAAATGTTGTCGATGAGTTAAAGAGGGTAAGAGGTGTTGGGGATGTAGTTATATTCGGTGAGAGAAAGTATGCTGTAAGGATCTGGGTAGAGCCAGATAAACTCGCCGAGTTAGGGCTTACCCCACAGGATGTTATGTCAGCAATTAGCATGCAGAATGAGGAGTTTTCCGGAGGAAGTCTCGCTGATGAGCCAACATCAAAGATGTATCTTTTCACATATAGAGTAAAAGGTGAGGGCAGGCTTCCCAGCGTTGAGGATTTTGGCAACATAATAATCAGGACAAATCCGGATGGCTCAAGTCTTAAGTTGAGAGATGTTGCAAAAGTAAGCCTTGATGCGGAAAGTTACGCAACGAGTAGCCTTTATTCCGGTAAAGGTATTAGAGGTAAACCTTCCATATCGGTAGGGGTTTTTCTCTCACCAGGTGCAAACGCCATTGAAGTAGGAGATGATGCGGACAATACTCTCAAAGAACTTTCAAAGAACTTCCCGGCAGATATAAAATACTTTAAGGTCTACGACCCAACAGTTTTCATAAGAGCTTCTATAAACGAAGTTTTAAAGACATTGACAGAAGCTATAATCTTAGTCGCCTTAACTATGCTCTTCTTTCTTGGACACTTCAGGGCAACCTTTATTCCAGCTCTTGCCATACCGGTTTCTCTAATAGGAACCTTTGTAGGTTTATACCTTTTGGGCTTTTCTGTGAACTTGCTAACTCTCTTTGCTCTTGTACTTGTCATAGGTCTCGTAGTTGACGATGCCATCATAGTTGTGGAAAATGTGGAGAGGATAATGAGGGAAGAGAGATTACCTCCAAAAGAGGCAGCCATAAAGTCCATGCAACAGCTCACACCTGCTTTAATAGCGATAGTTATAGTTTTGGGCTCTGTCTTTATACCTTCAGCATTTACCGGTGGATTTACGGGACGCATGTTTCAACAGTTTGCCGCATCCATATCCATAGCTATGTTTCTTTCTGGGCTTGTAGCTCTCACCTTAACACCCGCTTTGAGTGCGATTCTCTTTAAAGAGAAGGAGGAAGAACCCATTTTTGTCTTTAAGCTTTTTGATAAACTGGTATACAGCTTAAGAGACCTGTTCGTGAAAAGTAGCAGTTGGATGATAAAACTCTGGCCTATAAACTTTCTTATTTTTGTATTGCTGTCCCTTTTAGCTTATTATCTCATAAAGCAGGTTCCTACAGCTCTGGTTCCGCCCGAGGATAAAGGCACAGTTATGGTCATAGGCTACACACCACCCGGCTCTTCTATGAAGAGAACTGAACAGATGGTAAGGTATATGCAGGATGTCCTTATGAGCGACCCGAGATTTTATGACGTGGTTTCCATAATAGGTTTTGATTTTGGGGCTTTCGGATACAGAACGGATGCAACGGTTTCTTGGGCGCACCTTGTGAATTGGGATAAAAGAGAAGGTACGGAAAACTCAAGTATGGCAATAGCTGGACAGCTCTTCCCAAAATTTATGGCATATCCAGATGGGCTTTTAATACCGCTGAACCTTCCCCCCATAATGGGACTAAGTACGACCGGAGGTTTTGAGATATACATACAGGATAGGAAAGGTGGTTCACTTTACGATCTGCAAAAGGCTGTAGATCAAATAATCTCCAAAGCTAATCAGAGACCTGAGCTTATGAATGTGAGGACCACCCTTCAGGTGCTTACACCGAGATATTACGTAGAGATAGATAGAACAAAGGCTGAAGCTCTGGGTATAAGTGCTGAAGATGCATACAGAGCTTTACAATCCGTTTGGGGACCTAATTACGTAAACGATGTTACCTTCTTTGGGAGGACTTACAGAGTATACTTATCTGGTGACGAAAGATACAGGATAGAGCCACGCGATATAAGGGAAATATACGTTAGGTCTAAGGACGGAAACTTAGTACCTCTTTCCTCACTTGTAAAGTATGCCACCTTTCAAGCGAGCGCTTCTGTAGTTCAGAGGTTTAACATGTTCAATGCTGCTCAGATAAGCGGTGATCCTAAACCGGGCTATACATCGGGACAAGCCTTGAAAGCTATAGAAGAAGTTGTAAAGTCTGTACTGCCTGAAGGTTACACCATAGCGTACGCAGGAACATCTTATCAAGAAAAATTAGTTCAGCAAAAGGGTGGCTACGTCTATCTTTTTTCTATAATTTTCGTGTTTTTAATACTCGTTGCCCTTTACGAAAGCTGGCTCTTACCGATTGCTATAATGCTTGTAGTTCCTTTTGCGGTTTTAGGTGCTTTCCTGTTTCTTTACTTCTTCAAACTTGAAAATGATGTTTACACACAGGTCGGTGTAATAACTTTGATAGGATTATCAGCCAAAAATGCCATACTTCTTGTGGAGTTTGCAGAGCAAAAACTTAAAGATGGCTCGGATCTTTTAGGAGCTATTCTTGAAGCTGCAAGGATAAGGTTC
>JBEULM010000011.1 GCA_041287335.1 Hydrogenobacter sp. | reverse complement strand
CACCCTTTTATGACCCTGTGAATGGCTTTTGTGTAATTTACACCACAGACAGAGAGGTAAGGGCGAGAAGAGTCAGGGACGGCTACGATGTGAGTCTTTTTAAGTTTGAGGAAGGTTATCAGTACACACCTTATGTGGAAGGTAGAGAAGGAGAACTTCGCCTGTTTATGTGGAGGCTTCCCAAAGGCAACCCCGCTGACATTTATGGCAAGTATAAACTCACCTTTCTGGTTTATAAAAACCCTTTTGACAAGCCTCTGGTAAGGTTGGAAAAGGACTACGAGCGCGTTTACACTTACATACAACCTGCGGTGTTAAAGGATAACACTCCTCTTTTCTTTTCTGTGAATATGCCACCTAAGGGTGAGGACGTTTACAAGGCGGATGGAGAACAGTTAAGTAAAAAGATAAACCTCGTTTACTCCTGGAAAGGGCAGGATATTAAAAAAGCTGTGGAGGATAAGGACAACGATTACATATACTCTCAGCTGTTTTCATCCCTTGCGGTTTCTGAGGATGGAGCTTTGGAAGTTTTTATGGATAAGAGGTATCTCATACCCCAACTTTGGGCGGTTTACGTCAAGGATGGCAAGACCGAATCCTTTGGTCCCTTAGAAGAGCCCTGGGTGGAAACGTCTTATCTTAGCAAGACCCTTTATCTTGGAAAGGGTATATTCAGGGTGTACTATCTGGTCAAAGACGATAAAAAGGGTGTGTGGTTTTTGAGAGCGAGGGATATAAAGGCTGACGCTCTGAACAATCCCTACAAGATAGCCAGCAGAGGAGAAAAAGAGGACAGGCTCAAATCCGCCCTTGAAAAGTTTGATAGCTGTCAGGTAAAGAATGATCTTGACTGTGTTTATTCCTTCTTTGACCCGGTTGGTCAAAAGCAGTACCCACTTGAAGTTTTCAAAAGAAACGCTGATGCTCTAAAAATAACCTTTAAGGATTACAAATGTAGCGGAAAGGTGGTAGGGAATACAAACATTGCGGTAGTTTACTGCACATACACTTACACCCTTCCACCTATGATAGGTAACGTGCCTGTTCCTGAAAATCGCAGAACCATTACAGAAAAGAACGTGAGGAGTTACTGGGTTTTCATAAAAGGAAACTGGAGATGGGCAATAGAGACAGTTCCGGGTTATACCGCCCTTCAGTGGTGAGAGGATTTACCCTCATTGAGGTAGTAATAGCCTTCACTATAGCCCTGCTGGCGATAGTTTTTCTCCAACATAGCCTGTCTTTGATCGCTCAAAGGCTCTATATTATGAAAAAGCAGGAGAGGGATCTTGAGGTGATATCCCACATACAGAACATCTTTAACGCTCAGCTTACGTCTCTGGCTACTCTGCTGGACCATAAGGATGTAGATGGAAAGGCCTGTCAGCTCATGTCTTATCAAAACTTCAATTACTATGTCTGTCCTCAGGACTTTGGTGTCCAGCGCATATACCTCACTAACGGCTACAGCTTCCTCATATATCCCAGATGAGAGGAAGCATAATCATATATGTCCTGTGGATGATAACCCTGCTGTCAGGACTCGTTTTCTTTACACTCTACCAGATAAGATACAGCTACACGAGAAGCTCCCATTTTGTTGATAACTGGACCTTTCTTTACGAAGCGAGGGCTTTGGCAGTTACAGCCGTCAATCTCGCATTAAAAGATCCAAGCATTCTAAGGCTGAACAGTCCTCTCCCTTACTACATATCAAATCGTAAGTATAGGGTTTACGTTTCTGCGGAAGAAGCTAAGATAAGTTTGCCTCTTATCAACGCAGATATACTCAAAAATCTCCTCCTTAATCTGGGTATGAGCGAGAACAAAGCAAAAGAGATTTCTGAAAATGTGATGTCCTTTCTGGGAAGAGGGACGAGTTATCAAGAAGGACCATCACCGCACGGGGATATATCCTCAATAACGGAGCTTTTTTACGTAAAAGGTATGGATAGGGAAACATACAAAGAGCTACAGAAGTATCTGACACCTGTGGCAACCCTTACCAACATAAATTACGCACCTGAACCCGTTCTCCTTGCACTTGGTCTTACAGATAGCGAAGTAAAGTCGGTCAAGGAACAGATAAAGATGTCTGGCTACATAAATCCCGAGTGGTTCCAGAACTTACTGGGTCCATCACGAAGCTACATAGCTTTGAGATTCCTTTATGTGCCAAATCCCATGTATTACCATGTCAAGGTAGTAAAGTATGAGCCTTTTTACGACGAAATGGATTTTATAGTAACTTCTTACGGTGAGGTGCTTGATGCGTGGCAAAACTAACGGTTTTACACTTATTGAACTTCTTATAGCTGTGGTAATATCTACCTTTGTGGCTCTGGCTCTCGCTGGCGTCTACAGGTCAGTACAAGATGTAAGAAAGAGGTTTATGACCTATGAACAAAACAGGAAACTTTACGAACTTATCTATCTGCTCCAAAAACAGCTTACCAACTGCAAAAGTCTTGAGCTTGACGGAAATACCCTATCTTACTACACCACTTTTGGCATTTCGGCTCCCTACGTTATGGTAAAACTTCAAGTATTAGGTAGTCTGATCACTTACTCGGAATCCAATCCATACGACCCTTCTGTGATTTACTTAAAGAGGGAACTGCACTCACCTTATGACTTCACGCTAAAATTGGGAAGGGATCGCCGTAGTGTGATGCTTTCTACAGGTAAAACCACTATAGATTTGTATGTGAGTTACAACAAGGTACCAACCTCATCCATATTTCTCAAACCTTTCTAATGCTTTCCTTTAAGAGTTCCGAGCATAAATTATTTTTCATGCTTGTGAGTGAAAAAATTCCTTATTTTTCTCTGAGAGACTACCTGAAAGAGCGCTATAAAAGGCGTGTACAAAAGATCACGGTCGCTCTTCCTTTTACTTGTCCTAACATAGATGGAACTAAGGCAACAGGCGGATGCACCTACTGTTTTTCGGGTACAAGACCTGCACACCTTGAGCCTTACAAACCTCTCAAGGAACAGATAGAGGAAGGTATAAAAAGGGCAAAGGACAGATATGGGAAGAACATACTGTTTTTCATCTATTACCAATCCTACTCAAACACTTACGGAGATTACGGATATCTCAAGTCTGTGTACGATACAGCTCTTGAGTTCGATGAGGTGGTGGGGATAGATGTGGGTACGCGCCCTGATTGCGCTCCAGAGTGGGTACTTGACCTTCTTGAGAGTTACACACAAAAGGGGCTTGAAGTGTGGGTAGAGTATGGACTTCAGAGTGCCAACTTCAGAACTCTCAGGTTCATAAACAGGGCGCACGGTATTTCGGACTTTGTGGATGCTGTGCTGAGGACCAAAAGGAGAAACTTAAAGGTTTGCGCTCACATCATCTTAGGGCTTCCTCATGAAGATGATCAAGACATGCTTGAAACGGGTAAGCTTCTTGTGAGTCTTCCCATAGACGGCGTCAAGATACATCCTTTGCACATTATAAAAAACACCAGGATGGCTGAGCAGTATTTGAAAGGCGAGTTTGGAGTCCTCAGTCTTGAAGAGTATGCAAAGAGAGCTGTTGATATTATAGAGATCCTTCCTCCAAATGTGGTGATACACAGACTCACCGGTGAGGTAGAACCTGAGAGGCTCATAGCTCCTGATTACTGCACTTATACAAAAAAGCAAGAAGTGATAAAAGCTATCTTGGACGAACTCCAAAGGCGAAAAAGCTATCAAGGTGCTAAAATACCTTTCAACAGATGAAAAAAGAACATTGGGCTTTGGTTTCGCTCTGCGTGAATGTCTTACAGTCAATTTTCAAGATGATAGCTGGATTTTTCACGGGCAGTCTCTCCATGATAGGCGAGTCTATACACTCACTGTCTGATTCCTTTGCCTCGTTGGTAGCCTACTTTACTTTGAGGTTTTCTGAAAGAAGGAGTGAGAGATTCCCTTATGGTCTTTACAAGCTTGAAAATGTAGGTTCTACAGTCATAGCCATATTTTTGCTACTTGCTTCTTACGAGATACTTCAGAGAGCCTTTCGATCCAAAGTGATCATAAAGGAAGAGTATATGGCTTTAGGTTTGGGCGTTGTGGTTTTCTCTCTGATTAGTTCTCTGGGTCTGTCCTTTTTGGAAAGGAAAGCTGGCAAAAGGCTGAACTCTCCTGTGCTTGTCGCTGATTCTTACCACACACTTACCGATGCCTTTGGTTCTTCTCTTGTCCTGATGAGCTTTCTGAGTTCTTATGCAGGATACCAGCTTGACAGATACTTTGCTGTAGGAGTGTCCGCACTTATAGTGTACACAGCGGTGAGCATACTAAGGAGAGAGGTATCCGTACTTCTTGACGTGTCAGTTGATGAAAAAACGCTAAATCGCATAAGGGACATAATACTGAGCTTTGGTGAGGTGAGCGAGATAAGGCACCTTTTTGTGAGGTCATCTGGTGGAAAACTTTTTGCGGATATAACTATCGCTGTGTCTGGCAGGGATTTTGTGAGGATTCACAGCGCGGTTGATAAGATTGAGGAGAGGTTAAAACGTGAACTTCCCGATCTTGAGTTTGTCTTTATACATTATGAACCTGTAGAAAATACCCAAACGGGTCTTGGGGTTTTAATAGATGCTGAAGGAAGTGTGAGCGAAAATTTTGAAAAAGCGAAGGGAGTGCTGATCTTCAGAAGCGGAGAAAGACCTGAAGTTATAAAAGAACTTCCAAAAAGGGAGCAGGATGTTGCTAAACTTCTCATGGATAAAGGTGTATCCATAATTATATGCGGACACCACCCTGAAAGTAGCGAAGCTAAATGGATCATAAGCAAGTGTGGAGGCTTCGTATGGGAAACTAACGAGAAGAACCCTTATATAGCTCTATCCGAGGTCACTTATAATTTTAGTCATGTCAAAACTGCTGATAAAAAGGGGCAGGATCGTTGATCCTTCTCAAAATCTTGATACTGTGATGGACATTCTCGTGGAGAAGGGCAAGATAAAAGCTATTGGAGAAAATCTCTTTGAACTTGAGGCACAGCTAATAGACGCTTCAGGCTTAGTGGTGTGTCCTTCCTTTGTAGATATACACGCACACTTACGAGATCCCGGAGAGACATATAAGGAAGATATAGAGAGTGCAAGCAGGTGTGCTGTGGCAGGAGGTTACACAACCTTAGTGTGTATGCCTAACACAAAGCCACCCATAGATAACCCCCATGTAGCCAACTATATAATACAAAAGGCAAAGAGCGTTGGACTGTGTTACATATTGCCTTCCGGAACTCTTACCAAAGGAAGGGAAGGCAGAGAGCTTTCTGACTTTTATGCACTCAAACAGGCTGGATGTGTAGCACTCACCGATGATGGTAGCCCGCTTATGGACTCAAGGCTCATGCAGAGAGCCCTTGAGCTGGCTGGACAACTTGGTCTTCTGGTGATGAATCATTGCGAGGATGACACCATCGCATACGGACATATTAATGAAGGGTATGTGAGTAGTCTTCTGGGTGTGGCATCAAGACCTCCCCAGGCTGAAGACATACTTGTGGCGAGGGATCTCATCCTATCTTACCATACTGGCTCTCCTTTGCACATACAGCACCTTAGCTCAGCGTTGAGTGTAGAGCTTATAAGGTACTTTAAAGGAAAGGGGGCAAAGGTTTCATGTGAGGTAAACCCTTATCACCTTGTCTTTACACAAGAGGAAGTACTAAAGTCAGGTTCACTTGCCAAAGTAAATCCACCTCTCAGAAGGGAAGAAGATAGACAAGCCTTACTGGAAGCGTTAAAGGATGGTACAATTGACTGCATAGCTACAGACCACGCACCCCATGCAACGTGGGAAAAGGGACAGATAGAAAAGGCAAAAGCTGGCATGATAGGGTTGCAGACAGCACTTCCTATAGCTTTAGAGCTTGTCAGACACGGACATATAAACCTCAGCAAAATGGTTGAACTTATGTCTTGCGCCCCAGCTAAACTTCTCAGACTTGAAGGTTGCGGAGCTTTAAAGGTAGGCTCTAAGGCAAACCTAACCATATTTGATCCCGAAAGGGAGTGGGTGTTGGATGAACGCACCAACTTTTCTAAATCCCAAAATACACCCCTTTGGAAGAAAACTCTCAAAGGGAAAGTAATATACACAATTTATGAAGGCAAGGTGGTATACAGCGATGCCTAAGAGAGTATGCGTAATAGGTGTGGGATTCATGGGTGGATCCTTTGCCTTAGCTTTAAGGGAACGCTACGCCGATTGTAAGGTTTTTGGTTTTGACATAAACCCTGAGGCTATCTCCAAAGCTTTATACCTAAAAGTCATTGATGAAGGGAGTGTGCATCTTGAAGATTTACTACCTTTTGAACCTGAACTGATAGTTCTCGCAACTCCTGTAGGAGCTTTTAAAAGTATTGGGAAAGCCCTTGCTTCCTTTGATCTTCCAAAAAGCTTAATAACTGATATGGGAAGCGTAAAAGGACACCTCGTTTATATGATGGAGGAATATTTGGGTGAAAGGTTTGTGGGAGGACATCCTATCGCAGGTACAGAAAAATCAGGCGTGGAAAATAGCGTCAGGGATCTCTTTAAAGGCAAAAAGTGCATACTGACACCTACAGGAAGAACGTCGCATCAAGCTAAGGAAAAAGTGAAAGAACTCTGGACGGATCTGGGATGTTTTGTGGAGGAGATGGATCCTTACCTTCACGATTACGTGTTTGGTGCGGTATCTCACATGCCTCACGCTGTAGCTTTTGCTCTCATAGATGCCATTATAAAACTTAGTAAAGATGGCGTTGATCTGTTTGAGTATCCGGGCGGAGGTTTCAAAGACTTTACGCGCATAGCTATGTCAGACCCCATAATGTGGAAAGACATATTCATAGAAAACAGGGAGAACATTATAAAAGCCATAGATATCTTCAGCGAATCCTTAAAAAGGCTCAGAGATCTTATAATTGACGCAAAAACTAAGGAACTGACCGAGTATCTTAGGGAGGCTAAAAAGCAAAGGGAGAGGGTAAAATGATGGTGGAGCGGAGGGGACTTGAACCCCCGACCTCCTACACGCCAAGAAGAGAGGCTATATCTTGAAAGCCTTGATAATTCAGGCTGAGCTGGGCTTCTCCTCTTTTTCCTGCCGAAATATTGACGAAATTTCCTCAAGGGCATTGACTATGTAGTCCTGTGTCAGATGCGCATACCTTTTTGTAGTTTCCACCTTCTGATGGTTCAGGAGCCTCTGAACTAAGTAAAGGTCTTTTGTCTGCAT
>JBEULM010000010.1 GCA_041287335.1 Hydrogenobacter sp. | reverse complement strand
GGACAAAGTATTTTAACTCCTAAAAACTGGGAAATAAGATTCATAGAACCTGAACTTAAAAGGTTGATGGAGGTCGGATAATGAATTTAGAAAAGTACCTGATACTAAATAAATATCTACTTTCACTCTTTGGAGTAAATGAAAATGGAGAATTGTTTGGCAGGTTAAAAGGTGTGGAGGAGGGATACGATAGTGATGGGAGGAGTTATTATGTAAATGTTTTGAAAGGGCTAACGGGTAAATTACCCGAAGAAAAACTTTATATTTATGATGAAAATATTAAGACGTATGTGAATCAAATAAGCAGAATTCGTGGTCAGATAAGCCTAAAGTATTTTCAATACCTTGCAGTGCTTTTTACCGAAATTGTACTTGACAATCTCAAGAACAACAAAGATATATTCTTGAATGAACTGAATGGTTTTATTGAAAAAAACTACAAAAACCAAAACATCATAGACAAATTCACTGAAGATGATTTACGAAAACTTGCCTTTTGGATGGCAACGGGTGCTGGTAAAACCTTAATAATGCATATAAACTACTACCAGTTTTTTAATTATGATTTATTTACTCCTGACAATATTATTCTTATTACTCCAAACGAGGTACTTTCAGGACAGCATTTTGAAGAGTTAAAAAAAAGTGGAATTCCTTGTAAGCTCTATTCTAATAATTCCAGAAGTATTTCTTCAAACGGCAAAAATGGAATCCTGATTATAGAAATAACAAAGTTCGTAGAAGAAAAGAAAGGCAGTGGAATGTCCATCCCGGTAAGCACCTTTGAGGGGAAAACGCTTGTTTTCGTAGATGAAGCACATAAAGGTAGAAAAGCAGAAGACCAAAAATGGGCGAAAATAAGAGATGAGCTTGCCAAAGAAGGCTTTACCTTTGAATATAGTGCAACTTTCGGACAGATTCTTAGTGAAAAGAACCCTGAAACGCTTAGAAGGTATGCTAAATCAATTGTTTTTGATTATTCCTATAAATACTTTTACCTTGACGGTTATGGTAAGGACTTTTTTATCATGAACGTAAAACCGGGAGCAATGTCCGATGAAAAGTTTCAAGAGTTAATGTTTACCGCAAATCTTCTATCCTTCTACGAACAACTTCTTGCTTATGAGGAGAAAAAGGATTTAGCAAAGCAATATAATATTGAAAAACCACTTTGGATTTTTGTCGGTGCAACAGTTATTGGGAAAAACGGCAATAAAGGAAAACTCACAAAGGAAGAAAAAGAAACAATTTCTGATGTAATTAAAATATTAGAGTTTATCAAAAAGGCTATAGAAAACGAAGAATGGTTAAAAAGAATGGCAGAAGATATCCTAAGTGGAAGTCTAAAAATTAACGAAAATGGAAATCAAAAGGATATTTTTGAGAATAAATTTAATTATCTCAAAGGAAAGAATATTAAACTTGAAGATTTATATGAAAAGGTCTTTGGTGGAAAGGGTGCTTTTAGGCTATTTGAGCTAAAAAAGGCGGAAGGAGAAATAGGGTTAAAAGTAGGTGAAAATCCATATTTTGGTGTTATAAATATCGGTAATGTTTCTGAATTTAAAAAGCTCTTAGAGGCAAAGGGTATTTCAATTGAGCAAGATGTGATTTCCAATTCTCTCTTTAACGATATTAATAAAGAAAATTCAAGTATAAATATTCTAATTGGCTCAAAGAAATTTATTGAAGGATGGGATACATGGCGTGTTTCTTCAATGGGACTTTTAAACATCGGAAGAGGGCAGGGACCACAGATTATTCAGTTGTTTGGAAGGGGAGTAAGGCTCAAAGGACAAAACATGTCTTTAAAAAGAAGTGGTAATGAGGATATAAAGGTTTTGGAAACTCTAAACATATATGGAATAAAAGCGGATTATCTAAACAAATTTTTAGAAGCTATAAGGCGTGAAGATGTTGATTTTGAAAACATTGAAATACCAGTAAAACCCATGCACGAAGATAAATGGAAGGAGCTTTATATCCTTTCTAAATCAGAAAAGAAGTTTGAAGAAGAGAAATTTCTAAAGTTAGAAATTGATAATACTATAAATTATACAATCGACCTAACACCAAAGGTATCCATATACCAGTCAGAAAAGGAAGAGATACAAACAGAAAAAACAAAAATAAAAGCTGAAGGCTCAAAGTTTACAGAAGAAATTGTTAGCTTACTAAATTGGGAAGAGATTTTTTCAGAGATGGTAAGGTTTAAAATGCAGAGAAATTATTGGAATTTGGTTTTTGATATGAATATTCTCAAAGATATTCTTATATCTTCTCAATACAATATACTATTACCCAACAATGAAAATGTAGAAAATATAGAAAAATTAGAAGATATAGCACTTTTGGTTATAAAGAAGTATATTGACTTATTCTACAAGAAGAAAGCTAAGCGATTTGAAACAGAACATCTAACTTACAAACAATTAGATAGCCTTCCTATACCCTCTATATCAAGTGGAAAATACGGCTATGCGGTTAAGATAGAAAAGACAAAACAAAAATTAATTGAAGAGATAAGGGAATTAATAAAAGATTTTGAAAAATTACTCAAGGAAAATAGTGAAATTCTACCGCATATTTATTTTGATAGGTCTTTATACGTGCCATTATTACTACAGAGTAAGGAAATAGACGAGATGAAACCACAAGGTTTAGTTGAAAGTGAAAGAAAATTTATTGAAGGGCTTAGGGAATACATAAATGAAAATAAACAAAAATTTTCTGGTTTGGAAATATACTTGCTAAGAAATGTTCCATTTTCAGGAGTTGGTTTTCAGCTTCAATGGTCAGGCTTTTATCCAGATTTTATTGTGTGGGTAAAAGATAATAAGAAACAGATTATAGTTTTTATAGACCCAAAAGGTTTAGAACATATGAAGGAATTAGATAATGAAAAAATACGATTCTCAAAAGAGATTAAGGAAATAGAAAACGAATTAAAACAAAGAGGCATTATTGATAAAGAAATTATACTTGAATCTTTTATACTTTCTAATACTCCTTACCAAGATTTGATAAAGGGGAGAAGCAACCCCCCTACAAAAGAGGATTACAAAAATTGTCATGTTTTATTCCTTGAAGATAAAAACTGGGCTGAGGATTTATTTAACTATTTATTACACCTTGAACAAGGAGAAGGTAAGCCTTGCTTACAGGAAAAGTAAAGCATAAGCTCGCAATATTTACTCCTATTACGTGCTATAATATTTTCAAACCCTCAAGGAGGCGGTTATGAAAGGAAGAATAGTGCAGGTGATAGGTGCGGTCATTGACGTGGAGTTTTCTGAAAAGAACCTTCCACCCGTCAGGCACGGTCTAAAGACAAGGAGGAAGTTTATAGACGACAGGGGAAACTGGGCGGAAGAGGAGCTTTTCCTTGAAGTGGCTCAGCACATAGGAGAGAGCAGGGTGAGATGCGTGGCGATGGGTGCCACCGACGGGCTTGTAAGAGGTCAGGAGGTGGAATACCTTGGCGGTCCCATAAAGGTGCCTGTTGGCAGACCAACCCTCGGAAGAATATTCAATGTGGTGGGACAACCCATAGATGAGGCGGGACCTGTCAATGCAGAAGAATACTGGCCCATGTTTAGAGAGCCCCCACCCCTTGAGGAACAATCCACAAAGGTGGAGATACTTGAGACGGGTATAAAGGTGGTGGACCTTTTGGAGCCTTATGTGAAGGGTGGAAAGGTGGGTCTTTTTGGTGGTGCGGGCGTTGGAAAGACGGTTCTCATGCAGGAGCTTATACACAACATAGCCAAGTTCCACAAGGGCTTTTCTGTTGTGATAGGCGTGGGAGAAAGGACAAGAGAAGGGAATGACCTGTGGCATGAGATGAAGGAATCGGGCGTGCTTCCTTACACGGTGATGGTCTACGGACAGATGAACGAGCCTCCGGGCGTGCGTTTCAGGGTGGCTCAGACAGGCATTACCATGGCCGAATACTTCAGAGATGTGGAAGGTCAGGACGTGCTTGTCTTTATAGATAACATCTTCAGGTTCGTGCAGGCAGGTTCTGAGGTCTCCACCCTTCTTGGAAGACTGCCCTCTGCAGTGGGATACCAGCCCACTCTAAACACGGACGTAGGAGAGGTGCAGGAGAGGATTACCTCCACCAAAAAAGGTTCTCTTACCTCTATACAGGCGGTTTATGTGCCGGCTGACGACATTACAGACCCGGCACCCTATTCCGTCTTTGCCCACCTTGATGCCACCACAGTGCTGGCAAGGAGGCTTGCGGAGCTCGGCATATACCCGGCGGTTGACCCCCTTGAATCCACCTCCAAATACCTTGCTCCTGAGTTTGTAGGAGAAGAACATTATCAGACAGCTATGGAGGTAAAGAGGATACTCCAGAGGTACAAGGAGCTTCAAGAAATCATAGCCATACTGGGAATGGAAGAGCTTTCAGAAGAGGACAAGGCTATAGTCAACAGAGCGAGAAGGATTCAGAGGTTCCTGGCTCAGCCCTTCCACGTGGCGGAGCAGTTCACAGGTATGCCCGGAAAGTATGTAAGGCTTGAGGACAACATAAGGAGCTTCAAAGAGATACTCACAGGAAAGTATGACCACCTTCCTGAGATGGCTTTTTACATGGTGGGCACCATAGAGGAGGTTATAGAAAAGGCTAAGACTCTTGGAGCAAAGATTTGAGAAAGGACGGGCGAAAAGCCAACGAGCTAAGACCTATAAGAATAGTTAGGGATTATTTACAACATCCGGAAGGCTCTTGTCTTGTTGAGTTTGGAAACACAAAGGTGATATGTACTGTATCCGTGCAGGAAGGTGTACCTCCATTCCTAAAGGGTAAGGGGCAGGGCTGGATTACCGCCGAATACTCTATGCTTCCGAGGGCAACCGTCACAAGAAATATAAGAGAATCCGTGCAAGGGAGGATAAGCGGAAGAACTCACGAGATACAGCGTATGATAGGTAGAGCCATGAGAACCTCCCTTGACCTTACAAAAATAGGGGAAAGAACCTTTTGGGTGGATTGCGATGTGTTACAAGCTGATGGAGGCACAAGAACTGCCTCTATAACTGGTGCTTTTGTGGCTCTTGCTGACGCAGTTATAAAACTTTACAACGATGGTGTTCTAAGCGTTACACCTCTGAAAGACTTTGTAGCATCTGTAAGTGTAGGTATGGTAAATGGGCAGGTTCTCCTTGATCTCAATTACGAAGAGGATTCAAGTGCGAGCGTAGATATGAACGTTGTGGCTACAGGTTCAGGTAGAATATCCGAAATACAAGCTTTAGGCGAGGAGAATACATTTACGAGGGAAGAATTTGATAAAATGCTATCCTTAGCTCTTGGCGGTATATCACAGCTCGTAGAGCTACAGAGAGCTTTTTACGAAATTATAGGTGGTTTGTGGAAAAAAAAGAACGTAAAAGAAGCGAGGTTATAAGTTACCTGAACCTTTTTGAAAGCTCTTCAAAGACTTCCGATATGTCAACACCTCTTAAGGTAAGCATAACGAGCATGTGATAAAGCATGTCCGAAAGCTCAGCCTTTATATGTTCACGATGCCCATTTTTTAGAGCTATGAGGCTTTCCACAGCTTCCTCTCCAAACTTTTGAAGTACTCTGTCCTCACCTTGCATATATAATCTGTAAGTGTATGAATCTTCCCTTCTCTCTTCTATCCTGCTTTTTATGATCTCCTGAAGTCTTTGTAGAGTTTCAAAAGGTAAGACCTTCCTCGCAGGATCCCCTTTTATGTCTCTGAAAAAGCAGTTCCTTTCTCCTGTGTGACAGGCTTTATTCTTTTCCTGATCTATTATGTAAAGTAGTGAATCTTCGTCACAATCAACCCTAACTTCTATTACCTTCTGAAGTTCACCGGACGTCTCACCTTTTTTCCACACACTGCGCCTTGATCTTGAATAGTAGTGAGCGTAACCTGTTTCAACTGTCCTTTTTACGGCTTCCTCATTTGCCCATGCAAACATTCTGATCTCTCCAGTTCTGTAATCCTGAGCTACAACGGGAATAAGTCCATCTTTGTCAAATTTAAGTACAAGCATGTCTTCACGCCATGGTTTCGTAAGATCTCTTTACCATAAAAAGCTGGTATCTAATGGCTTTTGAGATCATATCAATAGTTTTTATTATCTCTTCGGAAGAAAAGACGTCCATATCTGAACCTAACCTTTCTATAAGGGAGACGATAGCCTTTATCCTCGATATTATCGGTTGACTTTCTATCTTTATATGCTCTATGAAGATGGGAGAAGACGATTCTATGTAAGGTAACATAAAGCCTGTCCAAGATAAAGCCTCAGCCGTAAGCGTGATTGCATACTCTCTGGTATAGTCATCAGAAATATCCTGAAGGGCATTTATTATATCGGATGTAAGGTCAAGCATCTCCATATGAGCGTAAAGCATATCTAAAGCTGTAGATACAGATAGTTTCATCCCTTCCGCAAGTAGCATAAAACTCGCAAGCTTTTGCTGAGCTGTGATAAGTTCTTCAAGGCGTTCTACAAGCATCCGCAAAGGAATGTCCCTCATAGTATGTACCTGGAAAGTTCCACATCTTTGACAATGTTTTCCAGCTTTGCTCTGACAAACCTCGCATCTATGATGATGTGTTGCCCTTCCATGTCCGGTGCGTTAAAGGATATATCTTCAAGAAGCTTTTCCATAACAGTGTGAAGACGTCTGGCTCCTATGTTTTCAGTTTTTTTGTTAGCTTCCTCGGCGATTCTCGCTATCTCTTCTACCGCATCTTCAGTAAATTCTATCTGGACTCCTTCTGTTCTTAAAAGTTCCACATACTGTCTTGTAAGAGCGTTTTTAGGCTCGGTAAGTATACGCACAAAGTCTTCTTTAGTCAGAGGATTCAGCTCTACCCTTATGGGAAATCTCCCTTGAAGCTCAGGTATAAGATCCGATGGCTTTGCCATATGAAAGGCACCAGCTGCTATAAAAAGTATGTGATCCGTTCTGACAGGTCCGTACTTGGTCTTAACCGTGGTGCCTTCAACTATGGGGAGGAGATCTCTCTGTACACCCTCCCTTGAAACACCTGGTCCTACACCTGGCGTTTTAACCGCTATCTTGTCTATCTCGTCTATAAATATTATCCCGAAATTCTCAGCTCTGTGTATGGCATCACGAGATACCTCCTCCGTATCTATGAGCTTCTCCGCCTCCTCTTGCTCAAGCAAAGAAAGAGCCTCTTTCACTTTAACCTTCCTCCTCCTTCTTGCAGGCACTATATTACCAAGCATACTCTTTATCTGTTCCTCAAGCTCTTCAAAGCCTGGAGGTCCAGCGATACCTATCATAGGAGTCATTTTTTCTTGTAGGTCTATCTCTATAACCTTTTCGTCAAGCTCACCGCTTCTGAGCTTTTCTCTCATCATCTCCCTTTTTCCCGTATCCTGCTGTTCTCTTATACCGAAAGTGAGCTGTTGAGGAACGAGATAATCCAACACCCTTTCTTCCGCTGCCCTTTTGGCTCTTTCTTTTACCTTCTGGATCTTTTCCTGCTTTACCATCTGGTAAGAGGCTTCCACAAGCTCCCTTACCATGGATTCAACATCCCTTCCTACGTAACCTATTTCCGTGTACTTAGTAGCCTCCACCTTTATAAAGGGAGCCTTTATGAGTTGAGCAAGCCTCCTTGCTATCTCCGTTTTTCCCACACCCGTTGGACCTATCATGAGGATATTTTTTGGAGCTACCTCATCCCTTATATGCTCTGGGAGCTTCTGCCTCCTCCACCTATTTCTGAGTGCCAAGGCAACCGCCTTTTTAGCCTGTTCTTGACCCACTATGTATTTGTCAAGCTCCTCAACTATTCTCTTAGGCGTCAGTTCCTCTAAAAGGTCAGAAAGGGATTTCGTCGTCATCGTTGAATTCACTCCTTGTTATTTCCTCTTCCATCTCCCTCACTATCCTGTCAAGAAACACATCTATATCCTTAGGGAAGGGTTCAAACTCAAAGCTCACAGGGAAGACCATCCTTATCACATCAAGGGGAGGGGTTCCTATACCCACAGATGGCAGTATGTTTTTGGGTAATTTCCTTGAAGCTTCCGTATATGCCATTTTATAAGCTGTTCTCAATGCGGTTTCTATATCCGTAAACCTCTCCACTTCGTCTCCAAACTCATAAAGTACTATATCGTAAACGTTTTCCCTAAAGCTCTGCCAGTCCTTTATCTCCGTTATATACTTCCTGCCTTCCCACTCTTTCGTGCTGACTACGTTCTGGTTTATAAGCTTAAAGGATACTATGTAGTAATCTATTAGGTGTCTGTCCGCATAAACATCAGTGAAGAAGAAAAATTCCATAGTTTTTATAATATAGCACACATGGAGATAATTTCCACTTCTGAGGAGGAAACTATAAAACTGGGAAGAAATATAGGTGAATCCCTTACTGGCAAAGAAGTTATATGTCTTTTGGGAGAGATAGGAGCAGGCAAAACTACGCTCGTTAAGGGTATAGCTCAAGGTATGGGTATATTTGAAAGCTATCAAGTTAGGAGTCCCACCTTTACGCTCGTCAATGAGTATCCTACGAAAAAGGGAAGACTCATACACATAGATCTGTATAGGGTTGATGAGTTTGATTTTAAAGAGTTTATAGGGGAGGGGGTTGTGGTTATTGAATGGGCAAAGGATATGGATTGCTGTGACATTATTATAAGCATTGAGTTCGTGCCAAAAGGTAGACTCCTTAGGATCACTCGTTTTAGGTGAGTCCCTTTGTGTGGCACAACCTGTTTAAATAAACTAAGATACCTTTATTACCTTCTATGCGAAGTTCAGTTATGCCTGTGTTGTCCATGTGTATGTTCCAAAGATTCTCAAGTCCCAGCCCAGTCACAAGACACACGATAGCATGAAGTGTCCCTCCATGTGCAACCACCAATATGTTATTGTAATGACTTTTCTTTACATCCTCTATAAAGTCACTTACTCTTCCTTTGAATTCTTCCATTCCCTCCTGTGTGGGTAACGGATACATGACAGGGTTTGTAAGCCAGTTTAAAAAAACCTCTCTGTACTCTTCTACCATACTCCAAAAGTGCTTCCCTTCATAATCCCCAAAAGACATCTCCCTGAGCCTATTATCCACAATAACGTCAAGACCGAGTATGTCACCTATGGTCAGGGCTGTTTTGTATGCTCTCCTCTGTGGTGAAGAGTAAATGACTTGTACTTCTTTATCCATAAACTCCATAGCCAGAAGTCTCGCTTGCACAAATCCAAGAGGAGTAAGATCGCTATCAAGCCTTCCTTGAAATATTCCCTTTTCGTTGTATTCGCTCTGCGCGTGTCTAACAAGATACAAACGTTTCATGGTAAATGTTCTTCAATAAGTAAATTTTACCGTATTAATGTTGTATTAATATATGATCCGTACAATAAAAGCGGAGGCGAGATATGGAGATTGTAAAACTTCATCCACCTGTAGTACATTTTGCTATAGCTTTTCCGGTGTTTTTGCTATTAACGGACATATACTACAGGATTAGGAAAAAAACTCCGGATGGTCTGCACGGTATGCTCACTTATGTGAGCGTCTTTGCAGTTTTGGGAGCTACAATTTCTGGCATAATAGCCCATGAGCCTATAGAAGAAAGACTACACAAAATTCCCGTTTTTGAGTCCCACGAGCTTCTCGGTTTCTTTCTGAGTTTTTTCTTCCTCCTCATTGGCGTCTTGAGGTTCTTACAAGGTAGAACTCAATCAGAGAAGATCAGAGACATATACAGCATACTGCTCTTTATAGGTGTTTTGCTTCTTTTCCTGCAGGGAAGGTGGGGTGGTAGCATTGTTTACGACTACCTTTTGAAGGGTGGGTTTTAATGATCATACTGCTCCTACTTATAGGACTCTCTTACGGTATTGATCTGAGAACCGCAATAGAAAAGGCTGTTTCTTTTTATCCCTCACTGAAGGCTCTTGAAGAGGAGGGCAAAGCTATAGAAGGAAAGACCTTAATGTACAGAAGCTATCTTAATCCGACCCTTGGGGTGGAACTGGGGAATTTGGGAACCTCAAAGGAAGGTGTTAGAACAAATCCTGTATATAGACTTTCTTACTCACAGCCTTTGCTTCTTTATCCTTTGGGTACTTTGATGGGTAAAGCGGTCAGGTACGAAGTGTTAGCCTTTCAAGAAAGGATAGCCCGTGAGAGGAACACGCTAAAAAGTGAAGTTTATGTAGCTTTTTACTCTGCTTTGCATAAAAGGGAGCTTTTGCGTATCGCTGAGGAGAATTATCGCATAAACGAAGATGTTTACAATTTTGTGAGAAAGCTTTTTGGTTTAGGTGAGGTGACAAAGCTTGAATTTTTCAGAGCTGAGAGGGAACTTGAGCTTGCAAGAAGTGAGCTTGAAATAGCTAAGAACGATTATGCGAATGCTCTCAAACGTCTCTCTTTTTTAATTGGTGAAAGTGTAAGTGATGTAGATGGAAGTTTGGAAGACCTCAGGGAGATGAAACCGTTGAATTTTGAAGATCTGCCTCAGATAAGGTACTATACCTACCTGATAAAGAGCGTAAAGGGAAGCATTGAGGTAGAGAAGACCTTAGCCAAACCGCAACTTAGTATAGAGGCTCTCAGTGAAAAAGTGTCCGAAAGCTCCTACGGTTTCAGAATCGGTTTTTCTGCCACCATACCCCTCTTTTACAGAAGGGAGGCTGAGATTCTCCAACTTTCTTCACAGGCGAGAAGTTTAGAAAACTTTAAAAAGCTGGAACTCATAAATACGCAAGGCGAATACGAGCGTATAATGAGCAGGTACAGTATACTGAAGGAGGAAGTAAGTAAGATAGACAACTATCTGCTTTCTAAGGCTCGTGATGAGTTGAGTTTGGCAATAAAAAGCTACAGGCTTAGAACTATCACAGCCCTTGAGCTTTCCGACACAAAAAGAAGATACATAGAGCTCCTCAGGTACAGATCAAACCTCCTCATGGAGGCTCATGGAGAGTATGCCAAATACCTGCTTTTGGGAGGTGATCTGTGAAAGTGTTGTTGATCTTTTTCGTACTTCCTCTCCTCGTTTTTTCTCAAACTTTGAAGCTTGATCAAAAGATCCAACAAAAACTCGGTATAAAACTCTACACGGTAAAGTTAGAGAAGGTAAAGGAAGAGCTTAGGCTTCCTGCAAAGGTAAGTGAGTATGCAGGTCTTGTGGCAGAGATTTACCCACCCGTCAGCGGTGTAGTAAAACGCATATTTGTAAAGGAAGGGGATAAAGTGAAGAAAGGCACACCTTTGGCTTTGGTTTATTCACCTCAGATAGCGGACCTTCAAGCTCAGATCAGAATGGCTAAGGTAAAGCTCAAAACCGCTCAGGAAACGCTTGACAGAGAGGAAATGTTATACAAAGAGGAGGTCATTCCTTATGCGAGATACTACAGTGCAAAGATAGATTACGAAAAGGCAAAAGGTGAGTACGAGGCTCTTTTAACAACACTTAGATCCTTCGGTGAGATAATAGGTGACGGGATTTTGGTAAGATCTCCCATAGATGGGTACGTGATAGAGCAGAAGATATATACCGGAAGTGGTGTTGATATATCCAAAGAGATGTTTAAAATTCACTCCCATGAAAAGCTCTGGGTTTACGCTTACGCAATGCCCGAAGATGTGGCAAAAGTGAAAAAAGGTATAAGGGGATACCTAATTTGGCAAGGACAGAGGATAGAAGGCAAAGTAGATTATGTATCCCACGAGGTAGATCAAAATACAAAGAGAGTTCCCGTTAGGTTGTTGGTGGGCAATGTAAAAGACCTTTTAAGACCTGGGCTTATGACGGAGGTTGTTCTTGAGCTTGGTACCACGGTAGGTACTTGGATTCCTGTTCAGGCTATCCAAAACATAGACGGCAGAGATGTAGTTTTCGTAAAAGTTCCTGAAGGCTTCAGCGTAAAAGCTGTCAGGAGGATAAAGGAGGAGGGGCAGATGGTGTTGGTAGACGGACTCAAAGATGGTCAACAAGTGGCAATCAGCGGTTTGATTTTCTTGAGATCACAGGTAGAAAAATGAGTAAATTGCTCCACTACAGGATTTTGATTTTGCTACTTCTCTTTTTTAGCGTGCTTATAGGGATCTGGAACTTTGTGAGACTTCCCATAGATACCTTCCCTGATCCAACACCCGTGCAAGTAGTTATATATACAGAAACGCCGGGACTCTCAGCCGAAGAGACAGAGGTGCTTGTGACCCGTCCCATAGAGTCCGTACTTTCCGGCATAAAGGATGTGGATCTTGTCAGGTCAGTAAGCCTCCCCGGACTTTCTTACGTTACCGCCTTTTTCAAGGACGGTACGGATGTGTATTTTGCGAGAAACTTGGTAGCCCAAAAACTGCCGGAAGCACAAGCGCAGATACCTCAGGGGTATGTGCCAAGAATGGGTCCAAACACTTCAGGTCTTGGTAACGTGCTCTTTTACGCCTTGGTAGATGAAAAGGGCAATTACTCTCTTGAGGATCTGAAAACCTTGCAGATGTGGAAGATAAAACCGCTTATCAAGTCTGTTGATGGCGTTGAAGAGATATCCCAGTGGGGACCCGAAAGGGCGTATGTAGTAAGTTTAAACCCAGACGTGATGACCCTTTACGGTATAACCCTTCAAGATGTTATACTATCTCTTGAGGATTATAACCAAATAGCTGGGGGTGGCTTCATGCTTTCACCTCAGGGGGATATGGTGGTCAGAGGACTTGGAAGGGTAAAAAGCGTGGAAGACATTGAAAACATACCCGTTAGAAAATCTGACGGCACATGGATAAAGCTCGGGCAGATAGCCAAGGTTATACCTTCGGAGCTTCCAAACAGGAGAGGAGCCTTTACTCTAAACGGTGAAGAAATACAGGGAAACATAGTCCTCAAAAGGGTAAGCACGAATACCATGAAGCTTGTGGAGGATCTCAGGAAAAAGATTGAACAAGTCCAAAAGATACTTCCTGAAGGTGTGAAGCTTGAAATTCTTTATGATCAGGCATATCTTACAAAAAAGGCTCTTTCCACTGTAGAAAAGGCTCTCCTTGAAGGGATAATTCTGGTATCCGTAGCTATAAGTTTGTATCTTTGGAACTTGAGAACAGCTCTTCTCGTAGTTCTTTCCATACCGCTCACCATGCTTTTTACTTTTACCTTCATGAAAATTGCAGGCATATCGGGTAATCTCATGTCCTTAGGTGGTCTTGCTATCGGTGTGGGACTTTTTGCCGATGCAACAGTTGTTGTGGTAGAAAACATATACAGACACCTATCCGAAACGAGAGAAAAGCACAGACTTTCTTTGATTGCAGACTCGGTCAGAGAAGTGATGCGCCCTGTGCTTTTTGCTATAGGTATAATAATAGTTGTCTTTCTTCCCATATTCACACTGGAATCTGTAGAGGGCAAGTATTACAAACCCTTAGCCATGACCATAATATTTGCCCTTCTTTCTTCGTTGTTAGTTGCCTTCCTCTTTATGCCAGTTTTGTCTTTTTATATTCTCAAGGCGGGAAAGGAGGAAACGTACCTGTTTCGCAAGATAAGAGAAGGGTACGTGAAACTTTTAGAGAAAGCGACAAAAGGAAGATGGGTACTTATAGGCATTGCTGTATGTTCCTTCTTTTTTTCCCTGTTTCTACTTTCAAGAGTGGGAACTGAGTTTGCGCCTCAACTTGAGGAAGGATCCGTGCTTGTAAAGTCCTTTTTAAATCCTAACACTTCCCTTGAAGAAGCCAAAAGGGTAGCCAAACTTGTTGAAAGTACAGCTCTTTCTTATCCTGAGGTTGTAAGAACCTTTTCCAATATAGGAAGAGCTGAGGTAGGGGAGCCTGAGGATGTAAGTTACATAGAGACTTTCATAATTCTCAAACCCATGTCCCAGTGGAAGAGTTTCAAAAGCAGGGAGGAGTTTGTAAATCTCTTGAGAGAAAGGCTAAAGGGTGTTCCAGGAGTAGAGTTTAGCTTTACACAACCCATACAGATGAGGATCGATGAGCTACTGTCAGGCGTAAAATCTACGATAGCCATAAAAGTGTTCGGAGATGATCTGCAAAAGATAAACCAGATAGCGTATCAGATAGAGACAATAGTAAAAGGCACAAAGGGTGCTGTAGATGTGGAGACAGAAGCTCAATCAGGTAAGTTACAACTTCGCATAATCCCAAAAATGGATATGCTAAAGAGATACGATTTGACAACTGCCGATCTCATGAAATTTGTCTCCTATGCTTTGGGAGGAAAAGAGGTAGGGCAACTCCAGAAAGATACCATCCTATTCCCCATAGTTATAGGACTTGAGAGAAAGGACATACTTGAACTCAAGAATATGCCCCTGCTTTTGAAAGATGGCAGCATTTTAACCCTTTCCCAACTGGCTAATCTGGAAGTAGCCGAAGGCTTTCAGAAGATAAGGAGGGAAAATGGTATGAGATTTGCCCTTGTTCAATCCAATCTATCAGGAAGGGATCTGGGTGGATTTGTGAGAGAGTTAAAGGAGAGGATATCAAAGGATATAAAGCTACCGCCGGGTTACTTTATAGCCTTCGGAGGACAGTTTGAAAACCAAGAGAGAGCTATGAAGAGACTTTCTATAGTCGTTCCTTTATCCGTAATGCTCATCTTTTTGCTTTTGTATATAAACTATAACTCCTTCAGGGATGCCTTCATAGTAATATTGAACGTACCGTTTGCTACTATAGGAGGGGTAGTGGCTCTTTACTTTTCGGGCTATAACCTTTCAGTGCCTTCGGCTTTAGGTTTCATAGCTGTTTTTGGCATAGCTACGCTCAACGGTGTCGTTCTCATATCTTACATAAGGTCCCTTTTGGAAAACGGCTATAGCGTGAGGGAAGCTGTCTTCTTAGGCGCGAGCAGAAGACTAAGACCTATACTCATAACCGCTACGGCTGCATCCTTAGGATTAGTTCCTATGCTTTTTGCTTCCGACATAGGCTCCGAGATACAAAAACCCTTAGCCGTTGTGGTAATAGGTGGAATTTTTACTTCAACGACTTTAACACTTTTGATTTTGCCACTCGTTTACGAAAGATTTGGTAAAATTTTTATCAGATAAATGAGGATTACCATATCTTTTGAGGTAGCTCCATTTTTACGATGGCTTAAGGATTACGACCGGGATAAAATCGCAAGAGATTTAATAGCGGGTCTTACAGTTGCAGCGGTTTTGGTACCTCAATCCATGGCTTACGCTCTGCTTGCAGGTATGCCTCCCATATACGGACTATACGCATCCTTTTTGCCTACCATTCTGGCTTCAATGTTTGGAAGTTCAAGATTTCTCGCTACAGGACCTGTTGCTATGACAGCACTTCTTTCCGCATCTGTGCTTTACTCTATGGCAGAACCTGTGTCAGATAAATGGATCTCACTTATGGGTGTTTTAGCTCTTATGGTGGGCTTTATAAGGCTCACCATAGGTCTGTTAAAGCTGGGTTTTGTAGTTGAACTCATATCAACGAGTGTTATAACAGGTTTTACCAGCGCTGGCGCGCTTGTAATAGCTCTCAGTCAGGCGGGACATCTGCTTGGCTTTAAGATAACTCAAAGCACGTTAATATATCAGGTAGTCGTTGATATTTTTCAAAAAATTCAAAATATCAATCCTTATACGGTGGGAATAGGACTCTTGGCTTACACAGTCATATGGATCTCCAAAAAAATACACCCTCTCGTTCCTGGCGCTCTTATTGCCGTCGTGATAACCTCATCACTTTCATACTTTTACGGGCTTGAAAAGTTTGGCGTAGCCATAGTGGGTAACGTACCTCAGGGTTTACCAACTCCATCTTTTCCTAAGGCAGACTTTTCAACTATTGCCTCCCTTTGGGGTGGTGCTATAGTAGTTGCCGCCTTTGGACTTATAGAGGCGGTTGCTATAGCAAAGCGCCTCGCTCTTCAAGCCGGTGACAAATGGGATGCAAATCAGGAACTTATAGGGCAAGGAATGGCAAACATTACAGCAGGCATTTTTAAAGGTTTTCCCGTAGGTGGATCTTTTTCCAGATCCGCTCTTAACTTTCAGCTTGGTGCAAAAACTCCCCTTGCGAGTATTATAACAGGCAGTGCGGTTGGTATAACTTTACTTTTCGTAGCTCCTGCCTTTTATTACCTTCCCAAAGCGACACTCTCAGCGATCGTCCTCTCTGCAGTCATAAACCTCATAAAGCCTCAGGAAATACTAAAGCTGTACAAGGTAAATAGAATTGATGGATTAGTTGCAGGTATAACCTTTGGAAGCGTTTTTTTTATGGAGCTTTGGGTCGCTCTAACTCTTGGAACACTCATAGCTCTTGGATCTTTCGTATATAAAACCATGTATCCCAGGCTCGTAGTACTTACCAGAAACCCTCAATCTCAGACTTTTGTCAATGCTGAAAGGGAAAGGCTTCCTCAATGCCCTCAAATACTTTACATAAGACCCAATATGCCTGTGTATTTTGCAAATGCTGAGTATGTTTACGAGTATGTGCTTGAGAAAGTCAAAGAAAGAAAAGAAAAGGGTAATCTGAAGTTCCTTTTACTTGATATGGAAGCAGTTCATTATATAGATGCTACCGGTGCATTTACACTCATGAGGCTTTTTGATGAATTAAGAAAACAAAAGATAGAACCCGCTATGGCAAATATCGCTTGTGATGTATATCCGATCCTTGAGAGAATAGAGTTTGAGAAGCATATAAATGCGGATCTCATCTTTGATTCAAAAGGTCACTCCATAGTAGAGCTTTTTAAGAGGCTTGACCATGAGTACTGTGCAAAAAGATGCCTTTATGCAGTCTTCAGAGAATGTTACAGTGTAAAATCTGCAGAATTTAAGCCGGTGGTGGTTCTCTAATATAGATACCTTTTTCCAGTATATACTCTTGTACATCTTCCGGGACGAGCCACTTTATGCTTTTCCCCTCCTTCAATCTCTGCCTTATCTCCGTTGAAGATACATCTATGTTTCTGGTCTCAAGAATAAAAAAATCCCTCTCTTCTCTCAGACTGGGAAAATTCAATTTGAAGTACTTTTTAACCTCTTGTGCTTTTTTGTTTCTGTCTGCTATAACAAATCTGGCGATTTGGGTGAGTCTTTGAGGATCTTTCCACATATGGAGCGTTAGAATACTGTCCGCTCCCACCAAAAAGGTTGGTCTTTCACCAAGATGAGAAAGCAGCTCCTGCGCTGTATCAATAGTGTAAGATATGCCTCCTCTCCTTATCTCTATATCACTTACGTCAAAGCATCCTTCACCCTTAGTTGCCATATGAAGCATGACCAGCCTCTGTTTGGGAGTTGCCCGGTGAGGTTCTTTAAGGGGTGATTGAAATGCGGGTACAAAAATTATCTTTTCAACTTTTAAATCTTCAAAAACATCCCTTGCTACGATCAGATGTCCGACATGTACAGGATCAAAACTACCACCAAAGAAGATCTTAAACATGGAATATGGGAATCTCGTATTTTGGATTTGCAAGAGCTCTTAACATACCCATCTTTATAGCCTTCAGCGCTTCCTTAGAGAGAACTCTTTCTCTGAATCTCACAAAGTGATGAAAAAGCACACCAGAAGCTTCAAGACCTAAACCTCTCTCATTTAGCACTTTCCTTAAAAAGTCTTGAGCTTGTATGTTTTGTAAAAAAGCGTTTCTTGTGTTTGATCTCAGCTCTCTAGGAATGCCAACAAACTGATATCCACAAACCCTTCCCTCTTTTAGAAACACCTTTATTAGATAGTTTTCGTATTCAGCCGTGAAAGCATCCTCAGCATCCTCAAAGGTACCACCGCTACCTGCAGTTACCCATCTGGTTTTTACCGCATTGTAATCCACAAGCCCCGGATTTTCAATCTTAAGTCCTACCATGTTGTAGCCAGCTATAGCCCCTCCTTGCTGAGCTGTAGGGAAAAGAGCTATCCATCTGTGATTCCCCCAGGCATCTTTTCCCGAACATATGTCACCCGCTGCGTACACATCTGGATCGGATGTTTGTTGATATTCATTTACAAGCACACCACCTATCAACCTTCCTTTACTCTCATCTATGTGTAGCTTTATGTCCGTATCCTGCACCAAATGGGTTCTCGGTCTTACGCCCGTTGATAGGATCACCATATCGGTTTTTATGAACTTACTTTTATCTGACTCTCTGTGCATTATCTCAACAGCTTCAACCCAACCGTCCTCCCCATGAATAGCCACCACCTGATGATTAAGGTAAAACTTTATCCCTTCCCGCTCGAGAACGTTCATATACCTGTCAGCCATAAACTTATCCAACATACGAGGAAGGACCCTATCAAAAAACTCTACCACATGTACCTCAATACCCATATGCAGAAGCGTCTCCGCATCTTCTACACCTATCGGACCTGCACCGACTATAACAGCTTTTTTTACCTTTCCCGAAGTTATCCAATTTCTTATCCTCTTTGCATCGTCCAGATTCTTTGCGGTCGTCACACCGCCAAGTTGATTGCCCGGTATAGGGGGTATAAAACTGTAAGCTCCCGCAGCAAGGAGACATTTATCGTAAGGCAGTTCCTCACCACCTTTCACTATCACTACCTTTCTTTTGTTGTCTATACTCACAACCTCCTTTTTAGGTCTAAAGTCCACTCTGTGCTTTTCATAAAAGGCATAGCCTCCCTTATAAAAAAGCGCCTTCTGAGATATATCCCCCCTTATGACATTCTCCATACAGTTCGGTGCGTAAGTAGGATAATCTTCATCAGAAAGCACTATCACGTGCGAATCCCTATCTACCTGCCTTATAGCCTCTACAGCACTCGCAGCAGCTGGTCCATTTCCCACTATGACTATTCTCATGGGATTTCTATTATATAATTTTTTCGCATGAGAACGGGTTTCGTTTATGATGATATATATCTTAAACATAACTGGAAAAATCACCCTGAAAATATGGATAGGCTAATCAGTATAATTCAGGAACTTGACAGGAACAAGCTTTTAAAGGATGTTATAAAAATAAAACCCAGAAGAGCTAATGTGAAAGATGTAGCCCTAAATCATGATCTCGCATACATACAGGAAGTGCATGACTTTTGTTCTGCGGGAGGAGGATACTTGGATCCTGATACCTATGTGGTCCCTGAGTCTTATGAGGTTGCACTTCATGCAGTGGGAGGAGTACTTGAAGGTATAGACACTTTGCTTATGGGCAATCTGGAAACCGTTTTCTGTGCAATTCGCCCTCCTGGTCATCATGCTGAGTACTCAAAGGCTATGGGTTTTTGTCTCTTTAACAATGTAGCCATAGGTGCCTGGTACCTTCTTACCAAAGGCCTGAGCAGGATCTTTATAATTGACTTTGATGCTCATCATGGAAACGGTACTCAGAAAAGCTTTTACGAAGAGGACAGAGTTTTCTATTTTTCCACCCACGAATACCCCTTTTATCCGGGAACAGGTTCTGACAGAGAAAAGGGTGCAGGGAAAGGATTAGGATACACTTACAACTTGCCACTTAATGCGGGAGCTGGTGACCAAGAGTATGAAAGTATATACAAAAGCTTGTTACCTAAACTCGTGCAGGAGTATAAACCTGAGTTTGTACTTGTTTCAGCGGGCTACGACATACACAGAGATGATCCTTTAACTTACCTGAACGTCACCACACAAGGGGTAAAGAGCATAGTTGAGAGTATCCTAACCACTTGCAAAACACTCGGAGTTCCGTCCCTATTCGCTCTTGAAGGTGGGTACAATCTCAGAGCGCTTGCAGAGTGTGTGAAGGTAACTATAGAGACCATGTTGGAGGTTTAACATTGAAAGTGTTAAGTAAATTGTGGCAAATCTTTTCTGTGCTTTTGGTGATCTATGGCTTTTATTTACTCTTTCTCTTTCTACTTGATACCTTTGAGAGGATCAACAGAGGATCAGCTTTGCCTATTTCTGTACTTATAACCTCACTCTTTGTTGGCTTTGTTATTCTCTTTTGGGTGAAAAAGGGGAGGCTCCCGCTGTAAAATATCTTTAAGAGGAGAAAGACATGTATATGCTTTGCGACGAAAAGAGAGTTTATGTACACACTGATTATAGGGTGGAGGCGTACGATAAAGAGTCTCTCGTAAAAGGTGAGGAGGTAAGGTTACTCTGGAAGAGTGGAAAACTTACCGAAGATCTCAGCAAGCTTGTGAACTCAAAGGACTATATATACGGCATAGGCAAAAATCTTTTCGTAAGAGTTAGCAAAATTGATGCAAGCACAGAAACTCTTACCATATCTGATGACTTAGTTGATCTGTCGTGTACTTACCGTGAGATTTACCTTCTTGGTAAGACAGGTCTTTTCCGAATACCTGTGGAAAAATTTTCTCCAGCGGAAATAAAGAGGATCACCGTTTCGGAGCTTATGGAAAAACCTTTCAGATGTTTGTGCGTATCTGATGATTACGTATATGTAGCTTCGGAAAGTTACCTTTACAAGCTTGAAAGGAACGGTGGTAAAGTTGGTGAGAAGGCTCTTGCTGGTGTACGCATATTGGTTATGAGCGAGGAAGGACCAGTTGCCGTGAGGGATGATGGAAAAGTTTTAAACATGAGCGAAGATATGGAAGTCACGTCAGCAGGCGAATTTGACGGAAAACCAATAAAAGCAGAGTACAACGTGTATCACACCTTCCTTCTTACAGTTACCGGACTGCACATTTTCGGTAAGGCGGGGGGGAGGATAGCTCATATAAGTGACAGTTCTTACCTATCCTTTTCGGAAGGTTTAAACCATCTGTATTTATACAAAAAGGAGGGTTTACAGGTAGCTTCAAAAGCTGACATACTTGGGGACAACTACCAAAAGATAGACCTAACCACCTTATCAGCCATAGTGTTTGCTTCCCTGATGCTTTTTGAAAGGGAGAAGGGATCAAAAGTAAGTATCAAAGAAAAACGTGGACTGCTTGATGTGAGATCCGATGAAAGGAACATCCAAATGGAGAAGCTCGTATTTAGACTTTCCAAATACTTCCCTGAGATATTTGTACTCTTTTCCAATCCCGGCTACTATGAGAGTCTGTTAGAGTATGGAAAACGCTTTGAGCTCATAAAAGGTGAAGGAGATCGTATCACTCTCAATACGGATATGCTTGACCATATCTTAAAAAAGCACTCAACTTTTAAAACCTTCCAAGAGGATATACCCTCTCTCGTTTCTTCTTGCATATCATGAAAAGGATCGTATCCGTTATAGGATCCTCTAAGGCTACAGAAGAAGAATATAGGATCGCTTACAAGTTAGGTTATGAACTTGCAAAAAGGGGTATCTGGATTGTATGTGGAGGTAGGGGAGGTGTAATGGAAGGCGTGTGCAAGGGAGTTAAAGAAGGTGGGGGTATCAGCATAGGCATATTGCCATCCTATACAGGGGAGGAAGCCAACCCTTTTGTAGATATAAAGATAAAAACGGGGATGAACTGGAATAGAAATCCTATAGTGGTAGCGAGCGGTGATATGGTGATCGCTATAGGAGGACATTGGGGAACACTTTCTGAGATAGCTTACGCCCTTATACTGGAGAAATACGTTGTAGGTTATAGAACTCATAACGTTGAAGGTGTTGAACACGTAAACAGTTTGGAGGAGATACTTGAAAGGGTTGATAGATTTTATGGAAGAAGGTCTTGAAAATTTTTATCACTTGACCCAAATTATATCTGAGGTTATAGCCATGGAAATAGCCTACCTTGAAGACCTGCTTTTTAGGAGTGTTGCAAAAGAGATAGAGGATCTCTATCAGGAGGTCCTTCAGATGTACAGTTTTGATGAAGAGGTGCTAAACATATCGAGAAGTATAAAAGGTATGTGCGAATACATATTGAGTATATACAGAGATATACCAAACCCTGAGAAGAAGCTGGATGAATCTCTTTATACCACGCTTTACAACGTACTGAAGGATATGAGTATAACACTCTACGATCTTACTGTGGCAGAAGGAGAACAGCTTTATTACGTTATATCCTCAGCTTACCAAAAGCTCAACGGAGCAAACAACTTACTTGAGAGACTAACTTAAGTGAAGAAGTTCTATTACTTTATCTTTTACCAGCTGAGGATCAATATCCAAACATTCGTAAGTCCCGAATCTGCATCTTCCCCTTCCGTGAAGGTCACAGGGCTGACACTTAAGTCCTTTAAGTAAAACTATACCTTCATCTTTAAAAAGGGAAAAGCCAAGAGTAGGATGCGTGCCTCCGTAAATCTGTATCGCTTTAGTACCTACAGCTCTCGCCATGTGTAAAAGTCCCGAATCGTTACCTACAAACACACGAGCAAGCTTTATAACCGCAAGGGTATCAATTAGTGAAAGCTCACCACAAAGATTGACGCAATTCCAATTTTCTGTCAAAAGTTTATCCCTTTTGTCCCCTACGAGGACAACCTTATGACCATCCATTCTGAGAAGTTCTGCCACCTTCCTAAAGTGGGGATATGTCTTTTTTATGTACCTTGCACCCGGACCTATACATAAAAAATCGTCTCCGATCTTCTCTTTCCAAAATCTTAGCCTCTCCTCCGATACTTCTATTTTGGGCTTTACACTGGCACTCCTCAGAGTCTCCAAATAGGCATCTATTACGCTGTACGGTTTTCTGAATATCCCAAAATGTATGGCAAGCCTTCTTCTTACTGTATGCTTTTTGTAAACCTTCCACCTTCCTCCCAAAAAAAACCTCAGAAGCAATGTTCGTAGGTTTTTGTGAAGATCAACGTAAAGATCAAATCCTTTAAGTTTCTTAAGCGTCTCTCTTTTAAATAGTTCCTCTTTTTTTATCTGTATGACGCTTAGCCTAGTATCGTCCTCAAATATACTTCCGTAAGGTTCAAAAGTTAAAAGATAGGGACTATACCCCATACTTCTGAGTGGATCTATAACGCACGAAGTGAGTACCACATCACCTAAAGAGGAAAGTCTTAAAATCAAAGCCTTTTTATCCACCGCTAACCGGAGGTATTAGGGCAACCCTTTCGTCACCTTTGAGTTCATAATCGTCACCTACATACTCCTCATTTACTGCGAATTTGATCCGCTCCAAGAGGTCTCTAAGTTCGGGATATTTTTGAGACAATACGAATCTAAGTTCACTCACTGTACCTTTAAAGTCCAGCTCTTCTTCGCCTTTCTTTATTCTTTCCTTCACCACAGAAAAGTAAAGAACCTTCATCTGAAATATAAATATAATACACCGACGAATTTTTCCGATCTTATCCGTTTCCCAGTGCAAACAAAATGGCTTCAAGATCCTAAATTGACACTTTCAGAAAGATTCACTAAGTTTAAAAAGTATGAAGTCCCTCCATACCTTCCCAGTCCTGGAGGTTTTTGACGGTGCTGGCGTCAAGATAAAGAGATACATAGGTACTCCGCATCTTCGTGAGCTTGACCCATTTTTGTTGCTTGATGAGATAAAGAGTGATAAAAAGGAAGATTTTAGTGCGGGATTTCCCGATCACCCACATAGAGGTTTTCAAACTCTCACTTACGTGATCAACGGAAGGATCAAACACAGAGACACTGCTGGAAACGAAGGGATATTAGCAGATGGGGAGCTTCAATGGATGAATGCGGGGAAGGGTGTGATACATTCTGAAGTTCCAACACCAGATACAGACAGATTGTGGGGTTTTCAGCTCTGGTTGAATAATCCTTCTATCCTGAAAATGTCCGAACCATTCTACTACACCTACAAAGCAACGCCGATTGAACTTTCAGAAAGAAGGAAAGTAATAAACCTTGCAACAGAACTCATAAAAGATAAGGGTTTTTACCCTCTTGAATATCTCCATATAGAACTTCAAGAAGGGGAAGAGTTTATATACCAACCACAAGCTAGAAATAATAATTTTATAGCCCTTTGCGAAGGTCAGGTGGTGGTGAATGGGAAAATCTTTACAGGAGCTGTTCTTATAGTTTTTGCAAATAAAATAAAAATTGAAGTACTAAAACCTTGTTTTTTACTCTTGGGTAGCGCAAAACCCTTAGGAGAACCTGTGGTTCGTTATGGACCTTTCGTGATGAACACGCAGGAGGAAATCTTACAAGCTATAAGAGATTTGAAAGAAAATAAACTAACATAACTAGCGTTGTCTTTTCATATAATATAGGTATGAAAAGGAGAATCTTTCTTTTGGGACTTGCTTTTCTCGTTTTCTCCTGCGGTAAGGATCAAAAGGTAGTCATTTCAGGTGAAAGCATAGATGTTTATTTTTCACCAAACGGTGGAGCTTTGTCCGCTATAGTGAGAGAAATAGATAGGGCTAAAGGGACTCTGGATATAGCTATGTTTTCTTTTACCTCAAGAGAGATAGGTGATGCGGTCTTAAGAGCCAAACAGAGAGGTGTCAAGGTGAGGATAATCCTTGATCAGGGGCAAGCCAAAGAGAGATTCTCCAGATATCCCTTGTTTTTGCAAGCTAACATTCCAGTTAAACTTCTCCCTGGTGGTGAAAAGAAGTTTATAAAAGGGCTTATGCACAACAAATTTGCAGTTATAGATGGTAAGGAAGTAATAACCGGATCTTACAACTGGACTGCTTCCGCAGAGAAGTTGAATTATGAAAATCTTTTGATTATACGATCTCCTGATCTTGCTAAAAAGTATGAAGACTATTTTGAAAAAATGTGGGAAAGATGATAATCAGAACTGGTACTCTATAGACATTTTTCCGTATAATTTTATTATGAACCTACTGCACTCTACTACGATCATCGCTGTTAGAAAAGATGACATCACTGTTATAGGTGGGGATGGACAGGTAACTATGGGACATACTGTGATAAAGCACGGAGCTAGAAAGATAAGGAAATTGTATAACAATTCGGTAGTTGTAGGTTTTGCTGGATCTGCAGCTGATGGGCTTGCTCTTATGGAGAGACTGGAAGCAAAATTGGAGGAGTTGAGGGGAAATTTGGTGAGGGCGTGTGTAGAGTTAGCAAAAGAGTGGAGGATGGACAAATACCTGCGAAGGCTTGAAGCTTTGCTTTTGGTAGCTGATAGGGAAAACATGCTCCTTCTTTCGGGTAACGGCGATGTAATAGAACCAGACGAGCCTGTGATAGCCATAGGTTCGGGAGGAGATTATGCAAGGTCAGCGGCACTTGCCCTTTATAGACACACGAATATGTCCGCTGAAGACATAGTGAGAGAAGCTCTAAAGATAGCAAGCGAGATATGTATATACACAAACTCAAATTTTGTGATAGAAAGAGTAACTTAAATGAAAAGAGAAGATTTAAAACTCCTTCTCAAGTTACAGGATATAGAAATGGGCATAAAAAGACTTGAAAGAACTGCCTTAAAGCTCAAAGATGAGGAAGAAAAATTTAGAAAAGAGATTTCAAAGCTTGAAGAAGAAGAGGCAAGTATACTTTTGGATCTAAAGAGATTAAATGAAGAAGCAAAAAAAATCAACGATGAGATCCTGATCTGTAGGGAAGGTATAAAAAGAGCAGAAAGTAGACTCAATATGGTGAGAAAGGCACAAGAGTATAAAGCACTTCTAAGAGAGAAAGCCAAGTGTGAGGATCGTATTATAAAGCTGAATGAAAGGTTAAAGAAACTTGAAATGGATAGAAAAGAAAAGGAAAGTACTTACGCAAGCCAAAAGAAGACTTTTGAGAGAAAATATAGGGAGTTAAAAGAGGAAATTGAACACATAGTTTTTGAAAAGGAAAGCATATCAAGGAAGCTTGAGAATTTAAAAAGGGAAGAGGCAAAGATCAGAGAGGAGATTTCCACGCAAGCACTTCGTGAGTATGACTTCCTAAAAAGGGAAGTGGAACATCCTGTAATAGTCCCGATTATAAGCTTTGGAGCATGCGGTGGTTGTGGTATGAGGCTTCCAGCTACACTATACTCAAAAGCCGTATCCGGACAAATAGTCAAGTGTCCTAATTGTGCGAGAATTCTTTATTATGAGGCTTAGAAAATTTTTAAAGGGTGTAGATCCCATCCTTTTGCTTACGTTACTTTTAATACAACTCATAGGATTGATAGGCGTTTTCAGTGCTACCTACAAAGGAGGTATATCCCCACTTTTTGTAAAGCAGGTTCTGTATATGCTATTCGGATGGCTCGTTTTATTTGCGCTTAGCCTAAGAAACTTTCGCTCTATTTACGATCTGGCAACAGTTATATACATGCTAAATCTTTTCTTTTTGGTTTTGGTACCTCTTTTTGGAAAGACTGTGTACGGAGCTAAAAGGTGGCTAGATCTGGGTCCTTTAAGTTTACAGCCCTCCGAATTTATGAAATTTTCCCTTCTCCTTTTTGCCACTTATGTACTCGGACACATAAAGAGAAGTGTGAGTAAAGAATCCTTTATACTTATACTTGCCTTTGCTATGCCTGCACTCCTAACGTTGAAACAGCCGGATCTCGGAACAGCCATATCTTACGGAATTATTCTCATGGCTTTACTCTTTTTTAAAGGTGTACGTCTGAGATTTTTCTTTATAATTGGGGCGACGTTTGGAGTACTCTCACCTCTGCTTTGGCACTTTCTCAAAGATTATCAAAAGGAGAGGATACTTGCGGTTATTGATCCTTATGCCGATTACTCCGGGAGCGGATACCAGCTAATCCAGTCTATAATAGCGGTAGGTTCGGGGGGGGTGAGCGGTAAGGGTTTTTTGAGGGGTACACAGGCACACCTTCTATTTCTTCCCGAGAAGCATACGGACTTCATATTTTCCGTTATAGCCGAAGAATGGGGATTTTTGTTGAGTGCCTTTCTTGTATCCCTGTATTTTCTCTTTATATATAGGCTTACCCTTTACGGTGTGCGCCTTTACGATGGAACGCAGAGGCTTTTTTTGGGTGGTGCTGTATCTCTTTTCCTCTTTCAGGTGTTTGTCAACCTTATGATGACTATGGGACTTATGCCAGTTGTAGGTATCCCTTTACCTTTTGTGAGCTTTGGTGGAAGCAGTATACTCACTTTTAGCCTTATGCTCGGGGTTTGTTTTTCTATAGTTAGGGAGTATAGATTAAAGGATATACACTTTGAGGAGAAAATATGATAGAGGCTCTTTATATACATATACCCTTCTGTTCTTATAAGTGTCCGTACTGTGACTTTGTATCTTTCACGCAATCTTTTGTCTCTCACGGGGAATACCTAAAGCTTCTCATAAAAGAGTTAGAACTTTATAAAGGAGCGAACTTTTCCCTCAGAACCATCTACTTGGGAGGTGGCACTCCCTCACTTTTGAATCCTTCCCTTTATGAAGAGTTTTTCAAGAATCTCTCTTCCATAGTGGATATCCGTAAGGTGGAGGAAATTACCTTAGAGTGCAACCCTGAAACGTACAGAGAAGATGACTTTAAAAGAATAGCTCAGATAGGGATAAACCGTGTAAGTATAGGTGTTCAGAGCTTCAAGGAGAAAGGACTTAAAGCTTTGGGAAGGAGGCACACCGTAAAAGACTCATTAGATTGCATAATGTCAGCTTTCAAAGCTCAAATAGATAACATAAATGTTGACCTCATATACGCTTACCCAAATCAGAGTATGAAGGACCTTGAAGAAGAACTAAAGTTTTTGGAGGATCTTCCTGTCAAACACGTATCCTGCTATCTTCTTACACCATACGAAGACACCCTTTTTGGAGAGCTTGTTGCAAAGGGAAGTTTAAAACTTTTAGGTGACGATCAAATAGCGGACATGTACAGCTTTCTCGTGAACGGACTCAAAGAACTCGGTTTTGAACATTATGAGATTTCCAACTTTGCTTTTTCAGGTTACGAGTGCAAACACAACCTCTCTTATTGGCTGGGAAAGGAGTTCTTGGGTATAGGTGTGTCCGCATGGAGCTTCATAGATAACGTAAGATTTGGAAATACCAAAAACCTTTTTAAATACATTGAGATGCTAAAAAGAGGTGAAAAACCTGCTATTTATAGGGAAGTGCTTGAAGGGGTAGAGCTTTTTAAAGACAGGCTTTTTACAAGGCTCAGAACCAGCCTCGGCATTCCGAAAGAGTATACACAGCTAATACCGGAAGATCTTCTGGTGTTTTTTGAAAGCACCGACAGTGGGCTTAGACTTAAAGAGGAAGGTATGCTTGTTATTAACGAAATACTCCTGAGAATTTTTGAGAGCTTGAGGATAAAATTGTAGTACGATGCTAAACCATTATGTGAAGAAGCTTATCGCTATTGGTAAGCTCCTCTTTGAGGAAGGGCTTGTGGATGCGAGAGCAGGCAACCTTTCCGTCAGGATAGGTACAAAGCTTCTCATTACAAGGAGGGGATCGCACCTTGGAATGCTCACAAAGGAAGATTTCATTCTGTTGGATGTAGAGAAGGAAAGTCTCCTCGATGAGAGGGCATCGTCGGAACTCACCGTTCATAGGGCGGTATATCTGAAAACGGATAAAAGAGCCTTAGTACACGCTCACCCGCCATTAACGGTAAAACTTTCCTTTACATCTGACCTCATAGTTCCCAAAGATAGTGAAGGAAGGGATCTTCTCAGAAGGGTGCATGTTATTCCTGAGCTTCCTTCTGGAAGCTATGAGCTTGCACAAGCTGTAGCGCAAATCCTGAAAAAGGAGAATATACTTTCGGTACGCGGTCACGGTGTTTTCTCAGCTGATACAGAACCTTTTTATGCTTACAGTCATATATCCGTACTTGAACATTCGTGTAAAATACTGCTTGATGAGTGACACAGTCTATAGGGGCTGTAGGATACCTTTGGATCTGTATTACGATATAGAAAATCAAGTATGGTATAGGCTTGAGTCTGATGGTAGTGTCCGAGTTGGTGCAACAGATATAGGACAGACAAGGGCAGGAAGGATGGTGAATGTTAGGATAAAAGCGCCGGGCAAGTACGTGCAGAAAGGGAAGCCTATCGCAAGCCTTGAGAGTGGCAAATGGACAGGTCCAGTTCCTGCGGTAATAGAAGGTGAGGTTATAGAAAGAAACGAGATTCTCTTTGATACTCCTGATCTCATTAACGACGATCCATACGGTAAAGGATGGATAGCCAGGCTCAAACCTACGAATCTTGAAAAGGATCTCAAGGATCTTACCACTGGTGAGGAAGCTCTCAGGAAGATGAAGGAATACATTGACAAGGAAGGAGTTGAGTGTAAAAGTTTATAGGATCTTCGCAAGCAAGTAAGGTATTAATTTCAACTCATCATCCAGTATAGTCCTCACATCAAGTAGAAGGTTGTCTTCTCTTATTCTACCTATTATAGGTGTGTCAAGATTTTTGAGTCTTTTGTCAAGCTCGTAAGGTGTGAGTTTCTTGTGTTTGATCGCAACGCAGTATGTTTCAAGCTTCAGCTCGGGAAGAGCACCTCCTCCGCATTTAGATGTATCTCTTACGAGTTGAACTTCAAATTCCGGCACACTTTTTTCAATAGATCTCATAAGCTTCAAAGCTCGCCTTTTCAGATGGGAAGTTTTGTAAGTGAGCATCTTTAAAATGGGGATGTCTAAATACCTTCCCTCCATATAAAACCTCAAAGTCATTTCAAGGGCTGAAAGGGTCATTTTGTCTATTCTAACTATCCTGCTGAGAGGATTCTTCTTTATAGGCTCTATCAGATCCCTCTTACCTAAGATAATTCCTGCCTGCGGACCTCCCAAGAGTTTGTCTCCGCTTCCGGATACTAAGTGTATGCCCTTTTGTATGCAACTTTTAAAGTCAGGCTCATTGAAGTTTACTCCCAACTTTTTTATATCCAAAAGCATTCCACTTCCAGCATCGTAATATACAGGTATACCGAGATCCAAAAGTTCTTCAGCTTTAACCTCATCTACAAATCCCTCCATATAGAAATTGCTTTTGTGAACCTTCATGAGCAGTGCTGTATTCTCAGTTATAGCTTTTTTATAATCCTCTATTCTCGTCTTGTTGGTGGTTCCTATTTCAACAAGCTTTGCACCGCTTGCTCTCATTATATCCGGTATGCGAAAACCCCCACCTATCTCTACAAGTTCTCCCCTTGAGACAACTACCTCCCTACCGTTAGCAAGCGTGTTAAGCACCAAAAATACCGCGCTCGCGTTGTTATTTACCACAAAAGCTGATTCACAGCCTGTAAGATGTATAAGATATTCCTCCACAAGCTTAGACCTTGAACCTCTTTTGCCTTCCTCAAGATCGTATTCCAGATTGGAGTAACCTGAAGCTATGTACTTTACAAATTCTGCCACCTCTTGTGCGAGCGGTGACCTCCCAAGATTGGTGTTTATAACGACACCGGTTGCATTTATAACTCTCTTCAGCTTAGTATGGGTTTTCTCATGTATGCGCCTTTGTATATGGTCATGAAGATCCCTTAAAGTGTTTCTCTTACCCTCCTTTATCTCTCTGCGAAAGGTGTCAAGCACCTCTTTTATAGCCTCTCTTATGTAAACCTCCGGATACTTACCTTTGTATAGTTCTAAGAGTTTTGATACCTGAGGTAGTGATCTTAGCAGATCTTCTTTCATCTTAAAAATCTCCTCACTTGTTCTTCCCTTACGGTAAGACCCTTTCTATCCATATACTCAAGCAAAGGTATGAGATACTTCCTCGTGAGTCCGAGCTTTTCCTTAGCCTGCTGTATATTAAAGGTTTCTCCCAACTGTCTGAGCTTGTTTACAAACTCGTTAAAAAGTGTATCGCTAATATACAGAAATTCACCTAAACTATGCACGTATCCCTTTCTAACAGCAAGACTCAGTATGTCTTTAAAAGCTATCAGTTCCCTCTCCTCCTTTATACCATCTTTCATAGCCTGGATGAGCTTCTTGAAGCTTTCAAGTGCCTCAATATCCGCCTTTTTCTCATTGATTATGTATCCCTCAACCACGGTGTAGCCTCTCGTCTCTTTAAGAAGATAGCTAAGTACCTCATCACTCACCCTAAGCTTGCTTTTAGCCTCAGCAAGTCTCATCATACCTTTGTGCATTTCAAGAAGTTGTACAAGCTTATTCCTAAGCTCTCCTATTATATGTGCTGAATATATAAACATACCTATGCGTACTCCATGCAAATGTTGAGGATTTATAGCTTTTCCTAAGGATGCGCTTATCTCTTTCAAATTTACACCCTTTAAACCCCCTTCAATAATTTGGTAATTTACCAGATCCTCTTTTAATAAGGTGATATGTCTTTTTATGAAGTTCTTAGAAAATTTCTTGGGATGAGGATGAACAAGGGTATAACTTCCCACATATCTACCTGAGGTATCAAGTATCGGACCCTTATCCTCTCTTGCACATATTACGAATTGAGAAAGTTTAATAGCATAAATGTCATCCTGTATGTGTTTTGCTATGCCCGACACACCCCTCATACCGAAGAAGAACACGTATTCCTTTCCAGGCTTTATATCTTTTGTGGATATAAGCAAAAACTTGGTTTTCATCAATTCTCCTTTTTTTACGAGCCAAAAGCCCCTCTCTATTAATTTGGTATCCATTTCGGGTATATTAAGAGCGAGCCTCTCTCCAGCCTTACCCTCTTTAACAAACTTTCCGTGATTCTGTATTCTTCTTACTTTACCTTCGATTCCTATAGGCTCTGCGATAAGTGTATCGCCTTCTTTTAATCTGCCTGATATACAACTTCCCCTCACTACAGTTCCGTAACCCTTCACGTGAAAAGCTGAATCTATATTCATCCTGAAGAAGGCATCCCAATCGGGTTCTTTCAAATCTCTCACATAACTCCCTATACCTTCTCTTAGTTCTTCAAGCCCCGTTCCTTCGGTTGATGAAACTGGGAAAAAACCAAAACACATTACTCCTTCCTTGCTTAAGAATTCCTCTACATACTCTTTAACAATCTGTACGAGCATAGGATCTGACCTGTCTATCTTTGTAAGCACAACCAGACAGTGGTATATCCCAAAACTTTTCATGAGGTTTACATGTTGGATCGTTTGAGGCATAATACCTTCGTTAGTATCTATCACGAGCAAAACCCCCTGAGCGCTTGAAAGTCCTGCAATGGCATTTTTGAGAAACCTTTCGTGTCCAGGTATGTCTATGATCTCCACTCTCGTATTTATCTGAGGATAGTCAATAAACGCAAAGCCTATATCTATGCTCATACCTCTTTCTTTCTCTTGGGGCAATCTATCGGTATCAATGTTTGTAAGTGCCTTTATGAGCGACGTCTTTCCATGATCCACATGCCCTGCAGTAGCTAAAGTAACGTACTTCATAGATATTTAAGGTATGTGTTCTATTTTTACCGTGTATTCGGATTTTTCAAGAGAAGCGAGACTTTCAGGAAGGCTTTTTAGTTCCTCCATAAGCGTTTCCCTTATCTCTAAGAGCGTAGGAAGTTTTTTTTTCAGTTTGCCTTCATGAAGTATTAGCCGAACTAAGCCATCTTCTGTGTACCGCACCACCTGATCATACTCCATCTTCTCACCAGCGTAATGTCTTATTACTTGCCTCTTGTATGGAAAAGTTTCCTTTCCCGGACTGAGCTTGTACTTAGGTTTTCCTTCATACTCAACCAGCTTATAAGCTATATCAAGGTAGGGGGCATCCTCGGATGTTATAAACTTGGTTCCAACACCGAAAGCATCTATGGGACAACCTGCGGAGAGCCACCTTTGTATGTCATACTCATCAACACCTCCACTCACTACTATTTTTACATCCTTAAAGCCTTCCGTATCAAATATCTTCCTAACACCCTTTGAAAGTTCCTCTATATCCCCGCTATCAAGTCTCACACCTACTATCTTGATACCTTCCTTCATTAGCTTGACTGCCTTTTTTGCTCCCTCCAGAGTATCGTAAGTGTCTACTAAAAGCACCGTTCTATCTGGAAAGGATCTGGCAAAGGCTCTGAAGGCGTCTATCTCCTCATCAAATACCATTACGAAAGAGTGTGCCATCGTGCCAAAGACAGGTATGCCAAACTTCATACCTGCAAGGAGGTTTGAACTACCTTCAAACCCAGCTATATAACCTGCCCTTGCCGCATAAAGCCCAGCTTCAGGCATGTGTGCCCTTCTCAAACCAAAGTCTATGAGGGTTTTACCTTTTGAAACTAAATAACTCCTGACAGCTTTTGAGGCTGAAAGAGTTTGAAAGTGTATCACGTTTATAACCAAGGTCTCAAGGATCTGAGCATCGGGAAGCGAAGCCTCTACCTGCACGATAGGCTCATTCTGGAAAACTATCCTCCCTTCAGGTATGGCGTATATGCTTCCTCTAAACTCGTACTCTCTGAGGTAATCAAGAAAGCTATCTTTGAAGATCTTCAAGCTTTTGAGATACATCAGCTCCTCATCTTTGAACCTAAACTTCTCTATGTATTCAAGTAAAGTCTCAAGTCCGCACGATACTAAAAAGTTCCTATTTTTAGGAAGCTTTCTTACAAAGAGACTGAAGACTGCCTTTCCCAATTTACCACTTTCTAAATAGCTCTGAGCCATTGTAAGCTCATAAAGGTCGGTGATCAAAGCTGTGGAAAGCATGAAAATAAATTATAAAGCTTCAGCGACAAAGAAGGCATGCACCTGTGATGCTCCTACGGAAAGTGCCAGCTCTGCAAGTCTTTTTATGGTTGCACCTGTTGTAAGAACATCGTCAAATATAAGCACCTTCTTATCCTCTAAAAGGTCTATAGTATTTTTTCTCAAATGATGGCTCTTTACTACCCTTAGCCTATCTTCACTCTTTAACCCAGCGGAAGCTGGATCAAAGCCAGTCCTCGTAAATACCTTTATGTAAGGTACATCAGCACCTTTTAGTATCTCTTCTGCGTGGTTAAATCCCCTTGACCAATAGCGCCTTACGTTTATAGCTGGACAGGTTATAAGGTCGGGCTTTAGGTTTTGTATATACTCCCATAGATAAGGAGATATAGTTTTCCCAAGCAGGTGAGCCAAAGGGATATTTGCGTGAAACTTTACATTTTGAATGATATCTTTGAGCGTTCCTTCATATCTTCCGAATACTCTGTAAGATCTTATGTAATCCAGCCTCTTGTATTGGACAGGATGGTAAGGCTTTAGGCTTTTGATGCATTTTTCACACACATAGCCTTGATCTAAGTAGTAGATCTTACCACCGCAGGAGATACACTTTTCTTCACAGATGCCTAAGGACTTTACAATGTTGGCAAGTATCCTTATCACCATCCCCTTACTCCCGCATTTTACCATTATAACAAAAATTTATTTTCATTTGATAATGAATACGTTTTATGTTATTCTAATATTACAATATGGATGGAGGTAAGAAGGATGAGGAAGGTACTTTTAGGTGCGGTTTTGTTAGCAGGTGGGATAAGTATCTACGCAAAGGCAAATGCTCAAAACGAGGATGAAAAACTCTTAACTCAAGCGAGGCAGTTTTTTGCACCTTTACCAAGTGTAGTTGAAAATCCGAATAATCCAATTACCAGTGAAAAGGTAATGCTTGGAAAAACGCTTTTTTACGACCCAAGACTGTCCAAAAGTGGAGTTATAAGCTGTAACACATGTCACAATTTGGCAACTTACGGAGTTGATAATCTTCCCACGTCAATAGGTCACAGATGGGCAATAGGACCCAGAAATGCTCCCAGTGTATATAATGCAGCGCTTCACATCGCACAATTTTGGGATGGAAGGGCAAAAGATGTGGAGGAGCAAGCGCTCGGTCCTATACTAAATCCTATAGAGATGGCTATGCCATCGGAAAAGGAAGTTTTACAAAGGCTAAAATCCATACCTGAGTATGTGGAGATGTTTAAAAAAGCCTTTCCCAATGAAAAAGACCCACTTAGATACGAAAATGTTGGAAAAGCTATAGGAGCTTTTGAAAGGACATTGGTTACACCATCAAGATTTGATGAGTTTCTAAAAGGTAACACCAGTGCTCTAACTAACGAAGAAAAGAAAGGATTGAAGCTCTTTATAGAAGTAGGCTGTGTTGCATGCCACAGTGGGACTGCTGTAGGTGGGAACGGATTTTTCAAGTTCGGTCAGTTCGTGGATTACTGGAAAGCAACCGCACCTTATGTAACTTTGGACAAACCGACTATTCCCGTTGACCTTGGAAGGTTTGGAGTTACGCATAAGGAAGAGGATATGTTCGTATTTAAAGCACCCTCACTCAGGAACATAGAAAAAACTTACCCGTACTTTCACGATGGTAGTGTGTGGAATTTGGAAGATGCAGTTAGAATAATGGCAAAAACTCAGCTAAACAAGGAATTGACGAATGAAGAAATAAAATACATAACAGCTTTTCTAAAGTCCTTAACCGGTCAAATCCCTAAACAGGCTCTTGAGGTTCCCGTGCTTCCAGCCTCCACAGAAAGTACACCAAGACCGCGGGCTGACTGATTTTAACCCCCCCGTTTTTGGGTTTATGCTTATAATAAACCATCATGGCTGTGGACAAAGAAAAGATAAAGCAGGCGGTAAGATTGCTTTTGGAAGGCATAGGAGAAGATCCAAACAGGGAAGGACTTAGAGAAACTCCTGATAGAGTGGCTCGCATGTGGGAAGAGTTCGAAAAGATAAGAGAGTTTGATTTCAAACTTTTTGAGGAGTTTGGTTCATACAACGAAATGGTTCTTGTAAAAGACATAAACGTGTATAGCATATGCGAACATCACCTTCTCCCCTTTTTTGGAAAGGCTCACGTAGCATACATACCAGATGGGATAGTTTGTGGTCTTTCAAAGCTTGTGAGAACTGTAAAGGCTTTTGCCCTGAAACCTCAGCTTCAGGAAAGACTCACCAATGAGATAGCTGACTTTTTGATGCAACAGCTGAAACCTAAAGGTGTAGCTGTTGTATTAGAAATGGAGCATCTTTGTATGTCAATGAGGGGTGTGCTATCTCCAGGACACATAACGACTACTTCAGCTCTTCGCGGTATATTCTTGAGTGACATAAGAACTAGGGAAGAATTTTTAAAGCTCATAAAAAGGGAAAGGGAATGAAGGTATGTCTAATAGCAGGGTGGGGTGATCTACCATCCGCTTTTCAGCGGGAGGCAACTAAAAGGGGTGTGGAGGTTTTCACCGTAGGTGTCAGAGGTATAACTACCGCTCATGCAGACGAACATTTACCTGTGGGTAAGGTGGGAAAGCTCATAAATCTCCTTGAAAAAAAGCAGATAAAGAAGATAGTTATGCTGGGAAAGTTTGAACATAAATTGATCTTTTCTCACATTTTTGCTTTTGACAGCATAGCTTTTTCCATATTGAGGAGATCCAAAGACAGAAAGCCTCAAACTATAGTCAAGGCATTCATGCAAGAACTCGAGAACAGAGGTTTTGAATTTATAGATCCAAAGCCTTACCTTGAAGACCTTCTCGCACCGATCGGGAAAATAGGTCTTGTAGAACCATCTAAGGAAGCTATGGAAGATGGTCTCTGGGGTTTTCCAATAGCTAAGGAAATAGCTAATCTTGATATAGGACAGACTGTAGTGGTTAAAGATAAATCCGTGGTGAGTGTGGAAGCTATGGAAGGAACACAAGAGGCTATTGAGAGAGCAGGAAAAGTTGCTGGAAGGAATTGTAGAGTTATAAAAGTTGCCAGGAAGCTTCAGGACTTTCGCATAGATGTCCCTACTATAGGACCTAAAACTGTGGAAGTGGTAAAAAAGATAAAGGGTGATGCCATATTCCTTGAAGCTGGTAAGATATACATAATTGATATGGAAAACACTTTAAGACTCGCCAACATTAGCAATATAGCTCTTTACGGGCTTTGAAGGAAAAATTTTATGACCTCTTGCGGTTTGCCTTCTGCAATTAGGCTTCCTTCTTTAAAAGCGAGTACACGGTCACACAAAAGTACATTGGAGAATCTATGAGCTACTAAGATCACAGTCCTATCCTTAAAAAACTCAAAAATATTCTTTAAAACTTCCTCCTCGGTCTTTACATCCATAGCTGACGTAACCTCATCAAGAAAGATTATGTCTGGACTTTTTAGGAATAATCTTGCGAGGGCAAGCCTTTGCATCTCACCTCCAGATAAATTCCTGCCACCTTCTTCCAATATCTGATCGAGGCTTTTTACAAAATCGCACATGGCAAGATCAAGGGCTTTTTTCATCTCCTCATCGCTCGCATCTTTTTTGGCTATAAGAAGGTTATCCCTTACACTACCTGCAAAGATGAAGGGCTCCTGCGTAAAGAAACCCACACAACTTCTGAAGCTTTCCTTATCTATATCCTTTAGATCAAAGCCATCATACCTTACGACCCCGTCATAAGGCAGTAATCCTGCAAGAACTCTCAGAAAGGTAGTTTTTCCCGAACCTGTACTACCTATAACTCCTATCTTTTCACCTTTTCTAACTTTCAAACTAACTCCTTTTAGAAGCTTTTCGTCTCCCAACGTAACTTTCAGATCCTGCACAGTTATGCTCTCCTTTAAAGTGGTGAAAAGGATGTTTCCTGACTTCTCCTGCGGTATATGTAGAAGCTCCCTTATCCTATTGAGTATGGGTATACCTGCCCTTACCTCCATCAAACCCTTTTGAACCTCTGATAGAGGTTGGTGAAGCAGGAATAATGCGGTTATGTAAGACACGAAGTCACCCGCGGTTATACTTCCCTGTATCACTCTTACACCACCATACAGGATTATGATGGATACTACAACGTATCCGAAGATAAAGTTGAAAACTGAGTTGGCGGTGGAGTAAACGACCGATTTCATACTGGCTTTGAAGACCTTTTCGTTGAATGAAGAAAACCATTCGGAAAACTTCACTTCGGAAGAGTACATCTTTATATTCTCGTATCCCCTAAGCACGTGAGCCAAGCTTTGCGTAAGCATACCTACATTTTCCTGAAGTCTTCTCGTGTGTTTACCCTTCTTGTAACCGAAATATCTTACCGCAAAAGCTAAGAGAGGCAAAAGTATACCCAGAAATAACGTAAGTATAAAATCCCTGTAAAGGAGTACACCAAGCAGTGCAAGTACGGTTAAAGGATCTCTAAAAAGTTTGGGAATGTGATCCCCAAGAAGGGATCTATACGACTGGATATCTGATAGGAGTCTTGTTATGAGGTCCCCGGAAGAGCTTTTTGATAAAAATCCGTAGGGTGCACCCAAAAGCCTGTCAAACACTTCCTTTCTTGTTTTCTTTATTTCAAGCTCAGAGTAAAGATTTATAAACAGGGAAGCGAGAAGATTTCCCGCCTGATTGAGTAAGGCAAAGGACAGCAAAAAAAATACAGTTTTAAAAAGCTCTTCGTAGCTTTTCATCAAGAACACATTATCAACGAGGTTTTTTGCTATGAGGCTTATACCTGTTGTCCCTGCAGATTCAAGAGCTGAACCTAATAGCGCCATAAGGATTAGGTGTATGTATGACTTTGTCCTCAAGAATAGCCACTTTACACTGTCCATACGTGGGAATATTTTAAATTACAAATGGTGAAGTATATAATATATCTACTTTTGGCTTTTTTACTCATAGATCACATGTGGACACATTTTGGTCCCAAAATCATAAACGCAATAGCTTCAGATCTCGCCGGGAAGGAGGTAAAAGTGGTACAAGAAGATGAAGAAAAAAAGAGTGTTATAGATAATACTTTAGAGAAGATCAAAGAACTTAAGGAAAATCTGATCAGGAGGTGACAAATGGAGGATTTCAGGTTTAGCAGTATTGAGGAAGCTATAGAGGACATAAGGGAGGGTAAGATGGTCATAGTGGTTGACGATCCAGATAGGGAAAATGAAGGTGATCTGGTTATGGCTGCCGAGAAGGTAACGCCTGAGGCTATAAACTTCATGACTAAGTATGGGCGTGGACTTGTCTGCCTTACGCTTACTCCGGAAAGGTGTGAAGAGCTTGATCTTTACCCTATGGCTACCAGAAATACGGATCCTAAGGGGACTTATTTTTGCGTGTCTGTAGATGCTCATCCCAAGTTTGGTACAACAACAGGTATATCCGCATACGATAGAGCGATCACCATAAGATTAGCTATAAGCCACGAAGCGAAGCCTTCCGATTTTATAAGACCTGGACATGTCTTTCCTCTCAGAGCAAAGCCAGGAGGTGTACTTGAGAGGGCTGGACATACAGAGGCTTCCGTTGATCTTGCAAAGCTTGCGGGACTCTATCCTGCAGGTGTTATATGCGAGATCATGAATGAAGATGGGACTATGGCAAGACTTCCCGATCTTATTAAGTTTGCAAAGAAATTTGGACTTAAGATAATTACCATAGCCGACCTTATAAGATACAGATTAAAGAGGGAAAGACTTGTTCTAAAGGAGGCTACTGCGAACCTTCCCACGAGATATGGCTTTTTTAAGATACATGCCTACAAGCACGCACTCACGGGTGAGGAGCAAGTAGCTCTAACTATGGGAGAGTGGAAGGAGGATGAGCCGGTGCTTGTAAGGGTTCATTCAGAGTGCCTTACAGGTGACGTATTTAGATCTCTCAGATGTGACTGCAGATCTCAGCTTGAAACCGCTATGGAGATGATAGCCAAAGAGGGTAAAGGTGTCCTTGTGTACATAATGGGTCACGAAGGAAGAGGTATAGGGATAGTTAACAAAATAAAAGCTTATCATCTTCAAGATATGGGATACGATACTGTAGAGGCTAATGAAAAGATAGGTTATCCCGCAGACCTTAGGGATTACGGTGTTGGGGTGCAGATCTTACTTGATCTCGGGGTAAGGAAAATGAGACTTTTGACGAATAACCCAAGGAAGATAGTGGCTTTAGAAGGCTATGGGCTTGAAGTTGTAGAGGTTGTCCCTCTCAAAATTGAGCCAAATCCTCACAACAAGGTGTATCTTGAGACTAAGAAGAAAAAACTCGGTCACATGCTTTGAGGTATGTACACCCTAAAAGTACTGCCTTCTCCCTCTTTGCTATCCACCTCTACTTTTCCACCGTGCGAGAGAGCTACGTGTTTAACTATGGAAAGTCCAAGTCCAGTACCGCCAAGCTCTCTTGACCTTGATCTATCAACCCGATAAAACCTCTCAAAGATAAAGGGTATATGCTCTTTGGGAATGCCTATACCCGTATCGGAGACTTCTATAAGAACATGATCCCCTTTTCTGCATCCTCTTACAATCACTTTTCCATTTTTTCTGTTGTACTTTATAGCATTATCCACAAGGTTCAAAAGTAGGAGGCTCATCTTTTCTTCATCAGCGTAAATATTCACATTCTCATCCACGGTATTTAGAAGTTCAACTTTTGAGCTGTCTGCTATCTCTTTTAACATATCAAACACTACATTCACAAGTTCTTTCAGATTTACGATCCTTTTGTGAAGTTTCTCCTCTCCAGATTCAAGCCTGGTGATGATCAGAAGATCATCCACTATGTTTTTCATCTCCTGAGTTCTTCGTAAGGCTCTCTCTATCATTCTCCTTTTTTCATAACCCTTTTCTTCTTCCAGAAGAGTTTCAAGTATGCTGTTTATAATAGCGATGGGTGTTTTAAGCTCGTGAGAGATGTTAGCTATAAACTCCTTTTTTGATCTTTCGTACCTTTTGAACTGTGTTATGTCTGTGAGACGAACGAGAATTCCATCACCTGTGGGGAAAATGTCGGCTTTGTACTCAACATCTTCATGTTCAAAGGACACGCTTACCCTTCTTTTTTCACTGAGCCCTTCGGCTACCGCCGATATTAGGCTAAGCACCTTGATACATTCGTAATAAGGCTTCCCTTCGCAATCCCTCTTTAGTATGCTCTTGCTGATCATAAAACTGTTGGCGTAAATCAGCCTTCCGGAAGTACCAATTACCGCATAACCTTCATCTACCTCTCTCAAAAACTCACTGAGTATGCTCATTCAAACTACCGCATACTTCTCTCTTATCTCCTTTGCCACCTCTACCATGTTTTTAAGAGATGGTATGACTTCTTCCCACCTTCTCGTTTTTAGTCCGCAGTCTGGATTTACCCACAGAAGATCTTTGGGTAGAACCTTCATAGCCCTTTCTATCACGAACCTGATGCTCTCCTTTGTCGGTACTGCAGGTGAGTGAATGTCGTACACACCTATACCTATCTGTCTGTCCCATTTTTTAAACTTCTCAAAGGCTTCTATTATTTCACCTTTACTTCTTGAAGCCTCTATTGATATGACGTCAAAGTCCATTTGATATATGTAATCTATAACATCATTAAACTCGCTATAACACATGTGTGTGTGTATTTGAGTTTGCGGTTTTGCCTTCGAACAGAGCCTGAAAGCCTTTACAGCCCAGTCAAAGTACTCATCCCAGTCCTTCCTCTTGAGAGGCGCACCTTCCCTGAAGGCAGGTTCATCGATCTGTATTATCTTTATACCAGCATTTTCCAGATCTCTGACTTCATCAAGGAGAGCTAAGGCTATTTGATAAGCTATCTCCTTTTTGGGTATGTCTTCTCTGTGGTAGCTCCAGTTTAGTATGGTTACAGGTCCAGTAAGCATACCTTTAACAGGTTTTTCCGTCAATGACTGGGCGTAAGTTATCTCCTCCACCGTCATAGGTGCTGATCTATACACATCTCCGTAAATGATGGGAGGTCTATAAACTCTTGAGCCGTAAGATAGAACCCAACCATGTTTGGTGGTTGCGACACCTTCCAGCTTTTGAGCGAAAAACTCTACCATATCTGTTCTCTCAAATTCTCCATGCACCAATACATCAAGACCTATTTCTTCTTGAACCTTTATCACATGCTCTATCTGTTTCTTGATAAACTCCTTATACTCCTGATCGGAAAGCTTACCTGTGCTGTATAAAGCTCTCATCTTTCTAACTTCCTCAGTTTGAGGAAAGGAACCTATTGTAGTTGTAGGAAACATCGGAAGCTGTAAAAGATCCTGTTGCAGTTTCGTTCTATCTTTGTAAGTAAGATCCCTACCAAAGTCACGATCTGTAAGATCTTTGAGTCTCTTTTTCACATCTTCCCTTTCACCAAAAGGTATACTAACAAGTTCTTGAATTCTCTGCAGTTCCATTCGGGCCTGCTGATCACCTTCTATAACTTCCTTAATGAGTTTTAGCTCTTCCAGCTTCTCTTTAGCGAAGGATAGTCTTTCTTTCAAACTCATGACGGGTAAACCTTCTATCTGCACGCTATGAACGGGAAGATCCTCTTCTGACTGCTTGCTGACGGGAAGATGAAAGAGAGGGCACGAGTTGGATATTATAACTTGTTGGGATATTTTCATAAGCTCTTCCACGAGCTTTACCTTTTCCACAAGGTTTGCTCTCCACACCTGTCTACCATTTATGACGCCAGCTATAAGCTTTTTATCAGCGGGAAAGCCGAACCTTCTTATGTTCTCTAAGTTTTCGCTGTTTGATACAAGGTCAAGACCTAAGGCTTTCACAGGAAGTTCCACAAATCTTCTGTAGTTAGATACGCTGTCGTAATAGGTAATCACATATATGTCCGCATGCTTACTCAAACCTTTATACATCTCGCTGACGATGTCCCATTCATCATCTTCCATCTCGTAGCAAAGAGCTGGATCCTCTAAGAGGATCTCCTTAGCACCTTCTTGTCTGAGCTGTTTGATGGCTTCTTCGTAAACGGAGAGTAGAGTATTCATATACCTCTCTAAGTCTGCGCTTTTATCTATTTTGGACAGCCGATAAAGAGGCAGATCAGATCTTTCTTCTTTAATAAGTGCCTTAGAAAGCTTCAAAAAGGTATAGGGGGATATCATCTTGGGTAGGGTTTCTATACCCTTGCTTTTAAAGTAGAGGTAATCCTCAAGGGGGTAGTTCCTTAGCAATTTGAAGTTTGTGTTTTCAAGCTCCGGAACTATGTAGTGGTAATTAGTATTAAAGTACTTGGTCAGCTCCATTGCTTGCTTTCCACGTGCCATTTCAAAATATGTACTGAGACCTTCAAAGTGCCCAAACCTTGAAGGTATAGCTCCAACCATTACAGCGGTATCCAACATAAAATCGTAGTAAGATAGCTCATTAGAGGGAAAAAGATCCACATTGGCTCTATAGTTTTCCACCATCCAATCTCTAAGGGAATTCATACCTTTTAGAAATTCTCCTTCTAATATCTTACCTTTCCAAAAGCTCTCCAAGAGATTTTTGAACTCTCTCTTCTCTCCCAGCTTGGGAAATCCATAAGCTAAGGTCTGCATAACTAAACCTCCGAAAATTAAT
>JBEULM010000009.1 GCA_041287335.1 Hydrogenobacter sp. | reverse complement strand
CTCAACCAGATACAGACAGTGGGTGCGGTTATATTAGGTATAGGTATACTCGTATCCCTGATAAACTGGGTAAAGAGCCTGAAGGGTCCAAAAGCTGAGGACAATCCATGGAAATCACCTTCCCTTGAATGGTCCATGACTGACACTCCTGTGGGTCCACACAACTTTAAAAAGACTCCAGTTGAAGTTCCCGACGACTGGCATCCCTATGCCTTTTACAAGGGATATCACACCCATGTGTGATGATGCACCCTTCTCCCCCTTCTGGGGGAGTTTTTTATAAAGGAGTATAACATGGATATGGACGAACTTGATCTACTTTATAGGACAAGGGTTGCACTGAGGGAAAGGGGCTTCGTCGTACTAAAGGAACCAGTACAGGAATTCTACAAAAATCTTTTCAAGTTTACCGGAGTGGGTCTTGGCGGGTTACTTTATATGGCAGGTAAAAGCGCAGGACTTATGGCCGGAAATGTGTTAAAGGATATAGCCGGATTAAGGAACATCCCACTTGATGACTTTAAAAAACTCCTTGAGGTTTTTCTCATAGAATCAGGCACTGTATCCGAAGTTATAGAGTGGGAGGTGAAGGGGGACGAAATAACCATAAGTGTGAAGGGAAGCGTTTTTGCGGTAAGCCAAGATAGCAAGAAGCCTATGTGTATACCTCTTCAGGGCGGTTTTGCAGGCACTTTTGAATCTGTTTACGGAGAAAAATGGAACTGTGGAGAAATTCAGTGCAGCACATCGGGTTATGATCACTGCAAGTTTGTTGTAGTGAAGGAAGAAAGATGAACTTTGAGGAGTTTCTTCCTAAAAATGGTGAAAAGGAACAATCAAAGAAGCTTTTAACTCAAGAAACGCTAAATTATAATCACAAAAAGGAGATGGGTTTGGTATGATAGGTGAAGAGGGTAAGAAGAGGCTTATTGGTATCCTTCTGGCTCTTTTTGTAATAGTCGGATTTATGGCTGGCTTTTTAGGTATGGCACTCTCTGAAAAGAACAGGGAATACTTTATTTATAGACTCAAGAACATAAAGAATGTGCCTTATATAATTCCGGAAAAAGAGAAACGATAATGGATCAGTTTAGCATAGGGCATGTACTTATGATCGTGTCAAGACTTTTTGAAATGCTTAGCTTTGGTATCATCCTACTCTTCGTTTTTAAAGGCATTGCCGTTAGATATATATTTTTTGTAGCGGGTGTGACGCTCCTTGGCATCTTTATATCGGTTATAAACTTCTTTTCAAAAAAATATCCAATAGAGTATTCCTTTATTTTTGAAGCTTTAGTCTTCCTTGTAGTACTCGGTACAGCCTTTTACGCCTTTATGGAAAAAAGAGAGAAAAAGTTCTTACCACCCCCACCTCCACCCAAAGGTACGAGGTGTCCAGTATGTAGTGCCTTCATTAAAAGAGAAGATGATTACTGCGTTGCACGGGAAGGTGAAGAACTTCTTTACTTCGATTCGTGTGAACACCTCTGGAGATTTTTAGAAGATTTCAGTATATACAAGGATCTCAGACGCATAAGGTTAAATAAAGTAGAAAGCATATATAAAAAGGGAAACAAAACTTGGGAAGATCTCAAATTTCCCATTTAACCTATCATTCTCCTTTTAAAATATGATTTATTAGTAAACAACTCTATTAATGATTAGCTACTAAATAGTAAATCTTGACAGTATAAGAAAATTTTTATATTATTATAAGTACAGCTTATAGTTTTATAAGCTGAATTGATAAAGGAGGTGCCACATGGAAGGACACGAGGATTTCTTTCCAAAAGGTGCGGTAGCCTTTCTGGTGTTTATGCTTGCCTTTTATGCCTTTGTATGGCTCTCTATTTACCTTACGCTTCTTGCAAGGGGGTGATACCATGGACAGGGCGGAGAAGGGTGCATTCATCACTGCAGTATTTTTTCTGGGATTTTTCTTTGCTCTCATAGTATACGCTGCCAAAGGATTAAATATTGACGTACCTACGTGTATAACGGACATCAAACCTTACACTCAAGGGCAGGTGATTCAGCATGCACCAGACAGATACGAGATCCACTACCTTGCTAAGATGTGGTACTTTGAGCCTGCAGACGTAGAAGTGCCAGCAGGTTCTACGGTGGACATTTATCTCACGAGTGGAGATGTGATTCACGGCTTTCAGATCGATGGAACTAACGTTAACCTTATGGCTGTTCCGGGTGCTGTATCTTACGCGAGGGTTAAGTTTGACAAACCGGGGGTGTATCACATAGTCTGCCACGAATACTGCGGTATAGGGCATCAGGATATGACCACAAAAATAGTGGTAAAAGGAGGTGAGCAGAAATGAAGGTAGAAGGGAGCATAAAAACGGTTATTTTGGGTGAGATCATCTTCCCTATCTTACTCCTTATCTTTGGTATCTATCACGGACTCATGCAAGCTCTTTACAGAGCCGGTATTATTAAGGACATGTCCTTTCTGGGTATAGAGTATTATCAGGGGCTTACCCTTCACGGTGTTATAAATGCTGTTGTTTTTACCACTATGGTTATAGTAGCCTTCGGTAATGCTGTCTTTCTCTATTACCTTAAAAAGCCTCTCAGACCTGCAGTTCAGTGGGTGAGTTTTCTCATGATGGTTGTAGGAACTCTGCTGGCGGCGTGGGCTATGTTTGCGGGCAGGGCTAATGTACTTTACACCTTTTACCTCCCTCTTGTAGCTCATCCTCTCTTTTACATAGGCGCGGCGCTTTTACTCGTAGGTTCCATAGTTCCCCTCTTTTTTGATTGGACACCTAACTACATATCTTGGAGGAGAGAACATCCAGGAGAGAAGGTACCTCTTGCAGTCTTCGGCGTCTTTGTAAATCATATCATGTGGGTTATAATGCTTGTCCCTGTTGTTATAACCGTTGTTTTTCAGATGCTTCCTCTGTCCCTGGGACTCGTGAGTGAGGTGAATCCATCTCTCAGTAGAACGCTCTTTTGGGCTTTTGGTCACCCACTCGTTTACTTTTGGCTTTTGCCTGCATATACTATGCTTTACACCATACTACCGAAGATAGTGACGGGTGAAGGAAAGCTCTACTCAGACAGTGCAGCCAGATTTGCCTTCATACTTTTTATCATATTCTCCTTCCCAGTAGGTCTCCACCATCAATTTACCGAGCCTGCTGTAACCAACAATTACAAACTCATTCAAGCCCTATTCACCTTTGGTGTGGCTGTTCCGAGCATTCTGACAGCCTTTACAGTGGCTGCATCCCTTGAGTATTCTATAAAGTCCAAGTATCCTGAGGTGAAAAACTCTCTCTTTTATTGGTGGACTAAGATACCTTACATAAGCTTAGAAGGTGACAAATGGCTCGTATCTTACTTTATGGCTGGACTCTTCCTCTTTTTCGTAGGAGGTATAACGGGTATAGTCAATGCCTCTTACAACGTGAATCTTGTGGTACACAATACAAGCTTTGTTCCCGGACACTTTCACACAACGGTGGGTGGACTTGTGACTCTTTCCCTTTTAGGTATATCCCTGTACCTGATCTCCAAACTCATGGGAAGAGAGATAAGGTTTAAAGGTCTTGCGGTGCTTGCTCCATGGCTATGGTGGCAGGGAATGCTCATTTTTGAGTATGCTATGTCTGTTGCAGGTCTTCACGGATTTCCCAGAAGAACTAATGCAGGCATATCTTACCTCAATCCTGACTCACCCCTTTACAGACCCGAATGGGTGGGCTATGCGGAACTTTCTGCCTTTGCAGCCTTCATAATAGTACTCGGATTTATCTTCTGGGCGTTATCCTTCTTCGGTACTTTGCTTTCTCCAAAGGTAAGAGAAGATACCCTTGAGTTCCCTACCGCAGAAGCTCTACATGATGAAAAAGCTCCAGCTCTCAATCGTCTCACTCCCTGGTTTGCCTTCAGTATATTGCTCTTTGTGATATCTTACATACCACCTCTTTATGATGTTACCAAGAGGGGTGTATTCTTTGATTCCCCAGGTTACAATGATAAAAACCCGGTTCCCATAACGAAACCTCAAAGTGCAAAACAGGAGGAAAAACCTACCGCACAGGCTAAGTGATATGCGTTCCCTCGTGCGCCTTTTGCTTGGGGGATTTTTCCCCCTCCTTTTATTTTTTGCTTTGGCGCACTCGCAAGGTACGGGCATACCTCCAAATGAATCAAAGACGATAGGAACTCATCTGCCCAACGTTAAACTTATGGATTCTTCCGGAAATATCTTTGAACTTTACCAGCTTAAAGGAAAACCGATAATTTTGAGTCCCATATACACACACTGCAGTTCAGCGTGCCCTATAATAACAGATTCCCTAAGGAAGGTAGTTTATAAGCTTGGCAGACCCGGACAGGATTTTTGGGTTCTGAGCCTTACCTTTGATCCGAAGGATAGCCTTAAAGACCTTCGGAGATTTCAAAAAGAGCATAGTATAGATGGTGTAGGCTGGAAAGTTGTGATGGCTGATAATCCAGAGGATCTCTTTAAACTCATGGATGCTATAGACTTCAGGTTTATGAGTTTACCAGAAAGCAGAGATTTTGTTCACCCTAACCTCATAGTATTCGTATCACCCGATATGACTGTAAAGAAGTACCTCTACGGTGTGGTTTTTAATGTTAAGGATGTCAAAAAGGCTTTAGAGTATGCAGAAGGTAAAGAAGATCTTCTTGAAAGAGCAAGACCTTTTCTCTTCTTCTTGAGTGTTTTGGGTTTTGGTATGTCATCCCTCTACGTACTTTTAAAACTCTTCCACAGATGAAAGAAAGGTGATATAATAAAAATAGGAAGGAGCCGTAGTTCAGCCCGGTCAGAACGTCGGCCTGTCAAGCCGAAGGGCGCGGGTTCAAATCCCGTCGGCTCCGCCACCTTAGATATGAGAGAGATACTTAGCAAGATATCCGAGTTTGAAAACTTGACAAAGGAAGAGGTAAAAACAGCTATAAAAGAAATAGTGGAGGGAAGAGCCACCGACGCTCAAATAGGTGCCTTTATCATGGGTATGAAGATGAAAGGTGAAAGTGTTGAGGAGATAGAGGGAACCGCTGAACTTTTCAGACAGTTGGCTACTAAGATAAACGTTTCTTACGCAGACAGGCTTGTAGACACCTGCGGGACAGGTGGGGACAGACAAGGAACATTTAATGTTTCAACAGTCACAGCCTTTGTACTTGCTGGTGCGGGGGTGAAGGTTGCTAAACATGGCAACAGATCTGTATCTTCAAAAAGCGGAAGTGCAGATCTGCTTGAACACCTCGGTGCAAAGATAGACTTAGCTCCCGATAAGGTAGCCTTAATGATTGAGGAGCTTGGCATAGGCTTTATGTTTGCACCTCTGTTTCACCCTGCCATGAAGAGAGTGTTGGGACCCAGAAAGGAAGTCGGGGTCAGATCGCTCTTTAATCTCGTAGGTCCCCTCTCAAACCCAGCAGGCGCAAAAAGGCAGCTCCTGGGAGTTTTTTCTGAAAAGCTGGTAGATAAGATAGCTCACGCTCTTAAGGGTCTTGGCTCTTTAATCGCGGTGGTAGTGCATGGCAAAGATGGTACAGACGAAGTTTCCATATCATCCCCAACGAAAGTGGCAGAGCTCAAAGATGATGAAGTTATTGTGTATGAGTTTTCACCTGAGGAGGTAGGTTTTAAAAGGTATCCACTGAGTTCTATATGCGTTTCAAACGTAGAAGAGGCTTCAAAGGTGGCTATATCCGTGCTAAAGGGTGAGGAGTCACCCGCTTACTATACGGTGCTTTTAAACTCCATGTTTGGAATCATGGTTTCGGGCATTACCCAGGACAGGAAAATGGCTTTGGAGCTTGCGATAGAGTCTATACATAGCGGTAAAGCTTATGAAAAACTAAGAAAATTCATAGAGATGTCCCAAAGGTTGTGATAAGGATAGGTAAAGTTTCTTATCTGAATACCATGCCACTCTTTTATAAGTGGGAAGATCCTAAGCTGGAACTTGTCAGCGGGCATCCCTCTAATCTGGTGCGCATGCTCAGAAAGGGAAGTATACACGCGGGAATAGTATCTTCCGCTGAATACCTTATAAACATGGATCTGTACACTTACGTGCCGAATGTTTCTATATCTTCAAGAGAAAGGGTATGCTCTGTGTTGTTCTTTTCAAAAGTCCCAATAGATAAGGTCAAGAAGGTTTATCTCACACCAAATTCCGTAACATCAAGATACTTGAGCGTGTACATACTTGAGGAGGTTTACCGCCTCAAACCCATCTATACGGAAGATAGAAAGGAGGCTGATTGCCTTCTCCTCATAGGAGATGAGGCACTTTTTGAAAAGAAAGCTGGAAGATACATCTACATTTATGACCTTGCGGAGGAATGGTATAGGATACATAAACTCCCATTTGTCTTTGCACTCTTCACAGTCAGAAAGGATGCTCCTTCTTGGCTTTCTGAGAGAATAGAAGAACTCTGTAAAATATCCATGGAAGCCTTTTACAAAGATCTCTTTGATGGAAAGATAGAGGTTGACGGTTTTAGGTACGACGAGCTTTTAACATACTTCACTAAGTGTCTCTACAACGGACTTCATGAAGATGGTTTGCGATCCCTCAAAATTTTCATGGAATTTTTATCCTCAAGGGGTTATACTCTTAAATAACTAAGGAGGTTTAGCATGAATAAAGTAGCCTTGTTCATGATACCGGTTATATTTCTCGTGAGCTGTGGTCAGGTAACATCTGAAAGGACTTATCAGGGTGCAGGTGTAGGTGCTGCAGGCGGTGCGATAGCGGGCGCACTCATAGATAAGAATAACAGGTGGAGAGGAGCCGTCATAGGAGGTGTTCTCGGTGCCGTTCTTGGAGGAACCATAACAGAAATAGCTGCAAGGGCTGCAAGGGAAGCAGCTGTAAACAATAGACCTGTTGAATATAGGTCCGAAGATGGAAGGGAGAAAGTTTATGCCGAACCTGTAGCCTCAAGGGGAGATTGCAAGATAGTAAAGACAAGATACTATCAGGATGGTAAGCTGGTAAAGGTAGAAGAGAAGGAAGTCTGCCCGTAAAAGCTCACATCACCTTACATTTGGTGTTTATAACACCAAAGTTCCCTCCCCTTTTTCTGTATAAGATCTTCAAAGTTCCTGTCTCCACATCCACAAAAGGTAGGAAGTATACACCTGTATCCTTAAGCTCAAACAAAGCATCCTCAAGGCTCATAGGTTTTTCAATAACGAGGTCCTCCTCAATTATCGGTGGAAGTTCTCTCTCTTCGGAAGGGATCACCTCCGCAGCTAAGATCTCCTCTTTCATTTTTGCTCCCCTTCTCCTTATCTCGTGTCTGCGCTGCTTTAACTTTATGATCTGTCTCTCTACCTCATCCATAACCCTGTCAAGCGCGGAAAATACATCTATGTCTTCTTCCCAGGCGTGAACGCTACCACCTCCCCAAGTCTTCAGGTAGATGTCTATATCTATTCTGTACAGGGTAGGTCTACTGTCACCTGCAAAATCTTTCTGTTTTGCTCTGGTGCTGGAAAGGGTAACCACAACTTCGACCTGATCCTCCTCAGCTTCCTTTAAAAACCTTGATAGCCTTTCAAGCTTACCTTCCACAAAACTTTTCATAGCATCAGTCCAGTCAACACCCTTTCCTATGAATTCCACATTCATACTAAGCCTCCTTCTGTGCACATATTCGGATATACTATCATAACATGAAATTAGGTATACTCGTGTCAGGTAGGGGGTCTAACCTACAAGCTCTCATAGACGCAATAAGCTCTGGCAAACTTCATTGCAGTATAAACATGGTGATATCTGATAGATCTGGAGCTTACGCTATAGAGAGGTGCAAGGCGCACAACATACCTTATACAATAGTAAGGAGGAGGGATTTTGATACTACGGAATCTTTTGAAGAGGAGATGCTCAGAAGGTTGGAAGAGGTAGGTGTTGATCTCATTGTACTTGCAGGTTTTATGCGCATTTTGTCTCCCTACTTTATAAGAGCTTTCCCTATGAAGATCATAAACATACACCCTTCTCTTACGCCCGCCTTTTTGGGAAAGAATGCCCAAAGACAAGCTTTAGAATTCGGCTCTAAGATAACGGGTTGTACAGTTCATTTTGTGACTGAGGAGTTAGACAGCGGACCAGTAATAGTTCAGGCTTGTGTACCTGTACTTCCGGAAGATACGGAGGACTCTCTATCACACCGCATACTTTCATACGAACACAGAATCCTTCCTCAAGCAGTAAGATGGATATGCGAAGGTAGGGTAAAAGTAGTTGGCAGGAAGGCGATAGTGGAAGGGGCAAGGTACGGTACCATTCCAGTAAATCCCGAGCTTGAGTTCTTTTAAAAACTGTATGATAATTAATTTGGGGGAATGTGATGAGTCAAAGTCTGGCTGAAAAGTTTTACTTTTATATGAGATTGGGTAGGGAGCTGGAAATGAGGGCGAAGGAAGAATACATGAAGGGGAACATAGGCGGATTTTTGCATCTTGACATAGGACAGGAAGCGGTCAGCGTAGGTGCGGTTTTTGGTTTTGGCAAAGGGGACCTCTTTTGCCCTTACAGAGAGCATGTGCTTGCTCTTGCAAGGGGTATGGATCCCAAACTCATAATGGCTGAGCTTTTCGGTAAGGTGACAGGTGTTTCAAAAGGTAAGGGTGGTTCTATGCACCTTTACGAGCCAAAACTTGACTTTTACGGAGGGAATGCCATAGTAGGCGCTCACCTGCCCCACGCGGTAGGAGCGGCTTATGCCAGAAAGTATATGGGGGAAAGAGCGGGAGTTCTTGCCATCTTTGGTGACGGAGCTACAAACGGAGGAAGCTTTTTTGAGTCTATAAATCTCGCGGTTGTTTGGGAAGTACCTGTCCTTTTTTTATGCGAAAATAACTTCTACGCAATAGGTACAAGGATAGATAGAGTTTCAGCCTTCAAAGACATATACCTGAAAGCGAAAGATTACATGCCAGCTGTACAAGTAGACGGTATGGATGTTTTTGCGGTTTACGATGCTGTCGTCGGTGCAAAAAAGTACTTGGAGGAGTATGGTAAACCCTACTTTATAGAAGCTATCACCTACAGATACGAAGGACACTCTATGGCTGACAAAGGTGACTACAGATCCCCGAGAGAGATGGAAACATATAGAAAAAAAGATCCCATAGAGAACCTGAAAATAAGAGCCTTAAAAACGGGATGGCTCACGGAAGAGCAGATAAGACTGATGGATGAGAGAGTATCCCAGATAATAGAGGAAGCTGTGGAGTTTGCTCTCAGCTCGCCCGAACCTGAACTTGAAGAGCTATACAAAGATATATACTGTGGAGTTTGTGCGGATGTTATACCGTGATGCCATAAACTTAGCTCTTGACCATGCCATGGAGACAGATCCGAGGGTAGTTATACTTGGGGAGGATGTGGGTTTTTACGGAGGTAACTACAAAGTAACGGATGGACTCTTTGCTAAGTACGGACAAAGGAGGGTAATAGACACACCTATAGCGGAAAACTCCATAGTAGGGACAGCCATAGGCATGGCGATGATGGGATTAAGACCCGTTGCGGAGATCATGACGGCGAACTTCTCTATGCTTGCCATGGATCAGATAGTAAACAACATGTCCAAACTCAGGTATATGAGTGGTGGGAAGATAGCCTTACCGCTCGTAGTACGAATGCCTCAAGGGGTTGGTAAACAGCTCGCAGCTCAACATTCTCAGAGTCTGGAACACATGTTCGCATCTGTTCCCGGCATTTATGTCTTTTGCTCTTCCGATGCAACAAGCGCCTATCACATAACACTTTACGCTATAAAGCTTGACGATCCAGTTATACTTCTCGAACACACACTCCTTTATCCTATGGATTTTGAATTTGAGTACGTGAAGAACTTTGACCCTTTTAAGGCGAGGGTTTTAAGGGAAGGCAAAGACATAACTGTAGTGTCTTACCTTAAAATGGTTCATGATGTTTTAAAAGCTTGCGAGTACTTAAAAGAAAGAGAAGATATATCGTGTCAAGTTATAGATCTTCTCTCTCTGAGACCTATAGATTTTGAAACCATATATAACTCAGTGAAGAATACAAGGAGACTTGTCATTGTTTACGAAGCACCAAAAAGTCTCGGACTGGGTGCAGAAATTTCAGCCAGAGTTAGCGAAGAGATGTTTTACTTTTTGGATGCTCCACCTTTGAGGATAGCAGGGGAGGAAGTTCCCATACCCTATAGCAGGAAACTTGAGCTCTTAGCCATACCTACACCGGAAAGTATATACCACCAGATACTCCAATGGGGGAAGAGACATGGATTATGAGGTAGTTATGCCTCAATTTTCTGACACTATGGAAAGAGGGAAAATAGTGCGTTGGATAAAAAAGGAAGGTGACTATGTGGAGAAAGGAGAAGTTTTAGCCGAGATAGAAGCTGAAAAGGCTGTTATGGAGCTTCAATCTTTTAGAAGTGGAATTATTAAAAAGATCATCACAAAGGAAGGTGAAGAAGTACCTGTAAAAACACCTATAGCCATAATAGAACTAACTGAAAAGAGACCTGCCGTAGAAAAACCTGTGGAGATAAAAACTGAAGAAAGAGTTGCGGAAAAAGTGGAAGAAAAGAGGGAGGAAATAAAAGCAGAAGGAAGGATAGAGCTTCCTCCCGGTTTTGCATCTCCGTATGCAAGGGTTATAGCTTCTAAATACGGAGTAAATATATCAGAGCTTCAAAAGGAAGGGAAACTACCTTCACCGGCGCACGAAAAAGATATAAAAAAACTCCTCAATGAGAGATACTTTACACCCAAAGCACTTGAGACTTTGAAAGATTACCCTATAGATCCAGAAAAGCTCGTAGAGTTTTTTAAGGGTGAAAAGATAAACGAGGATATGCTTTCGGAATACATTGAGGAGTTTGATATACCCAAAAAAGTACCCATATCAAGCGTTCAAAGGAGTCTAATAGCTAATCTTACTAAGAGCATACAACACCCACACTTTAGAATATACGAAACCTTTGATCTGTCTTTAATACCTTGGGACAAAGACATCACCCTAACACACTGGCTTGTAAAGATCGTAGGTGATGCGATGATGTACTTTGATAGGTTGAGAGCTACAGTTGAAGAAGATCACTACCTTATAATGCCTAATGCGAATGTTGGAGTTGCAATATCCATAGGTGACGAGCTTTATGCCCCAATCGTAAAAAAGGTAAACAGAAAAAATCTTCCCGATATAGCTAAGGAGGTGAAAGAACTTAAAGAAAAGGCGCAGACTGGTAGGCTCACCTTAGAAGACTTAAAAAGTGGAACACTCACCTTATCCAATATGGGTATGTTCGGAATAACCTCCTTTGACGCGGTCATACCCTACGGTCAGGTGTGTATAATGTCGGTTGGCGCGCTCGGTGAAGACGGCAGGGCAAGTGTAAACTTCACCTTTGATCACAGAGCGGTCAACGGTACTCACGGAGCTCTATTCGTAAAGTACCTGAAGGAGAAGGTACTTGACAAAAATTACCTGAAGTCTTTAAAGAAGGATCTATAAATGTTTGATTACGATGTGATTATACTAGGTGGAGGGCTGGCTTATACCGGTGCTGAGCTTCTCAGAAACAGAGGACTAAAGGTAGCCATAGTGGAAAAAGAAAGGGAAAACTTAGGTGGTGTATGTCTCCATTATGGATGCATACCTACAAAGCTTTATCTATTTGAGGCTCAAAAATTGTACGATATGAAAATGTCAAGACTCATAGATTGGAAGGATGGAAATCTAAAACTTAAAAGCCTTGTGGAGCATAAGGACAAACTTAGAAAAAGGCTTAGGGATGATATAGAGAAGCTCCTAAAAGGCATAGATTTACTTTACGGTGAAGGAAGGCTTACGGATAAATACACGGTAAGTGTTGGAGAAAGGTATATAAAAGGTAGGTACATAATAATAAATACAGGTAAGAGACAAGCGTCCGGCTTTGGCATTGATCCTGACGGTAGAAAGGTATTAACCACGGATCACATACTTAACTTAGATAGCCTTCCAGAAAAACTTGACATAGTAGGAGATGATCCGATCGCTTTTGAGTTTGCTACCTTTTTTGCCATACTTGGTTCTCAGGTGAGACTTTACTTTGATGATCCTCTTAGCTTCTCACATCCGAGTATAAAAAACAGATTACTTAAGAATCTTGATTCTTTAGGGATAAGTTTGTATACTTCCAGAGACTTTAAAAAGGAAGTTGAAAATACTACGCTTCTCGTTAAAAAGAGGATTCCCAATTCCGAGTACGTGGGGAATCTGTTACAAAAAGATGAGTACGGTCATATTATCGTTGATGCGCATTACGAGGCTTCAATAAGGGATCACTATGCAGTAGGTGATGTAAACGGACTTTCTCAAACTGCTCACGCTGCGAGACTACAATCCATAAGCGTTAGCAAGAGGATACTCGGAGAGAAAGGCTTTTACATAAAACCAGAAGATGTACCTTACGTGCTGTACACTTTACCCCTCTCCTATGCTAAGGTGGGACTAACTAAAGTAGATCTTGAAAAAAGGGGAATAAGATATACCGAAAAGAGTGTTAGTCTTAGAGCGTTTGCATCTTCTCACATACACCATTCGGAAGATGGTATGTGTTTTCTTTACTTTGATAGTAAGGGCTTTCTCATAGGATGCGAGATACTCTCAAAGGGTGCGGGAGAAGTGATATCAAGCATTACGGTTTCCCTTCACGCTGAGCTGGATCTCAATCTGATGTCAAGGCTTCCTATCCCCCATCCCACGCTGAGTGAGATACCTTTTTTGAGGCTTATGTGATATACTTTTTTAAACCCTATGGAAAACTTAGAAACTTTTCTCAAAGTTGCCAAAGAATCAGCTCTCATAGGCGGTTTAGTGCTGAAGGAACACTTCGGAAAGCTTTCTCAAAAGGATGTGGAAGAAAAGTCAGAGAAAGATGTGGTGAGCATTGTGGACAAAAGCTCCGAAGAGAGAATAAGAAGGTACATAAGGTTAAACTTTCCGGATCACGACATAGTAGGGGAAGAGGAAGGTGGGGCTGACAGCAACGATTATGTATGGTACATAGATCCCCTTGACGGTACAAAAAACTACATAGCGGGTTTTCCCATCTTTGGAGTATCAGTAGGCTTAACTTATCGCAGAGAACCCATAGTGGGGGCTGTTTATCTTCCTCATTTTGATGCACTTTACTGGGCTTTTAAAAATGGAGGTGCATACAAAAACGGTAAAAGAATAACGGTGAGCCAAAGAACGCATGTAAAACAGTTCTTCATTGCTTACGGCTTTCCTTCGAGGGCAAAGAGGGATCTCAACATCTACTGGAGGATATTCAGAGAGCTTTTTGATAAAGCAGGAGCTATGAGGAGACCTGGAGCCGCAGCTGTGGATCTGTGCTTTGTTGCTGAAGGAGTGTTTGATGGGCTTGTGGAGTTTGAGCTAAACCCTTGGGATATATGCGCAGGTACACTCATAGTAAAGGAGGCGGGCGGAAAAGTTTTTCTCACAAAAGGGCTATCTTTGGGAACTGACGTACTTGCAGGTACACAAGGATCTTACCCTTATATAGAAGATGCGGTAAAATCTAATTTAGAGGGTTTATAACATGAGTGAAGATACTATGAAGTTACTTGTGCCGGTAGACTTTACAGAGATAACAAATCAGATCATCAGGTTAGCAAAAAACATAGCGCAAACTCATCAAGCTAAGGTAACTCTCCTTCACGTAGTATCACCAATACTTTACCTGCCTTATCCTGAAAGTTTTGGTATGAGTGTCGTAGATCTTGAGCTTCTCTCTGACCTTGAAAAGAAGAAGGAAGAAGAAGCTATGCAAAAACTTTCCGGTCTTGCGGACTTTTTAAAACCCCTGTCTGTAGAACTTGCGGTTGATATAGGTGATCCCGCTGAAACCATCCTTGAAAGGGAGGATCTCTTTGATCTCATCTTGATGGGAAGCCATAGGAAAGGTCTTGTAGAGAAAATACTTGTAGGCTCAACTGCTGAGAAGGTAGCAAGGTACACAAAAAAACCCCTTCTTGTAATCAAGGGCAAAGAAATAGAAAGCTTCAAAAAGGTAGTCATAGCTCATGACCTTTCCAAATACGCCGACGAGGCATTTGACTTTTCTTTAAAGCTTTTAAAACCCTTCAGACCCAGCATAACGATCCTTCACGTGGAAGAAACCATAGAGCTACCTGTGGTAACAAACATAAAGGACGTGATAAGCGAGCGCTACAGAGAAGAGAAAGAAAAATACCTTGCAAAGCTCAAGAACAAAGCTAAAGAGGAGGGATTTGATACGCAAGTAAAAAAAATGGAAGGAACTCCAGTTCAAGCCATACTTGATTACCTCAGAAGTGATAAAGATGTTGACCTTTTAGTTATGGGGAGCAGGGGACTTTCCACTCTTCAAAGAGTCCTTTTGGGAAGCACATCTTCGGAAGTTCTCAGGAAGGCAGAGATCCCTATACTTATACACAGGAGTATTCAATGAGGTATCTTTTTTTAATACTTTTCCTTTTTGCACCAGCTCTTGCTTACAACCCTTATACCGATTATTTCTTCTGCAGGTACTTTCAGCAGGAAAACCCTAAGAAAGCTGAAAGCTATTGTATGAGAGCCTTGGAGAGATCCCCAACTCCCACCCTCTTTGTGGATACCGTAAGAATTGAACTCCAGCTCAAAAAGAAAGAGAAGGCTCTTGAGATAGCAAGGAGGATGAAGGGTCTATATCCAAAAGATTACGAGTCTTACCTTACACTGCACAGTGTATATTCAATGATAGGTCAATACGATAAGGCACTTTCAGTGCTTGAGGAAGCTTACCGTGTACTACCAAAATCAAAAGAGATCATGCTTTTTCTTGCGGACGAGTATCTCAGAAGGGGAGAAAACTCCAAAGCAAAGGCTGTTATTGAAAATCTCGCAAAAGAGAGTCCGGATAATCCTTTGCCTTACTACATGCTTGCGAGAATATACCTATCCGAAGGCAACAAAGAGCTTGCAATACGATACTTAGAAAAGTCCCTTCAGATAAAGAGATCCTTTGAAGCGGGATTTATAACTCTGGGCAGTATATACGAAGAGAGTGGAGAGTATACGAGAGCTGAACAGCTATATAAAGACGTACTCAAAGTTTCACCCGATAACAAGATAGCCCTTGAAAGGCTTGCCAATCTGTATGTCCTCACCAACAGACTGGAGGACGCACAGGAAATATATGGTAAACTCGCCGAGCTTTATCCTCAAGAGAACTACACGTATCAGTATGCCCTCGTGCTTATGAGAAGTTCCAAGTATGATCAGGCTGAAAAGGTATTGAGTGAGCTGTACTCCAAGTATCCTGACAATCTTGAGGTAGCCTATACATACGGTCTCGTCTTGGAAATTGAGAAAAAGTTAAATGAAGCGCGTCATATCTACGAGAAACTCTACCAAAAAGATCCGACAAATACAAAAGTTATAGAAAGGCTCGCCGGCATATACATAGATAGTAAAGAGTATCAAAAGGCACACGATGTACTCAAAAAAGGTCTTTCCATAGAGCCAAAGAGCTACCAGCTAAACCTCTTGATGGGAAGCCTTTTAAATGAAGAGGGAAGGTCAAAACAGGCACTTAATTACATAAACACGGCTATAGACCTGAATCCTAAAGATTACAGGGGGTACTTTTTGAGAGCTATAGTTTACGATAGACTTGGTCAGATCATAAGCGCCGAAGGGGATCTCAAAAAAGCTCTTGAACTAAATCCCGGTGATCCGGAGCTTCTCAACCATCTTGGATATTCGCTTCTTCTTTGGTATGGTCCTGCGAGGGTAAAAGAAGCGGAAAAGCTCATACTTGAAGCCCTATCAAAAGATAAAAATAACCCCGCTTATATGGATAGCTATGCTTGGGTACTATACTACAAAGGAGATTACAAAGGTGCATACGAGTGGTTGAACAAAGCTTATGAGAAAGAAAAGGAAGACCCCGTAATAAATGAACACATAGGTGATGTACTTGTAAAGCTCGGCAGAAAAGATGAAGCCAGAAAGTATTACGAAAGAGCTATGGAACTTTTAAAATCCGGAAAGAGAGGAGAAACTGGACAGGAAGACAGGCTGAAAGAGAAACTTAAAAACTGATGCTGTGGAGCTTTTTAGCTTGGAAGGTGTTTAAACTCTCAATTCTTGTCAGTTTTGCATTCTCTCTTGCCTTTATGCTCTTTCAGTTTCTTAGGATTGATAAAATGATCCTATCCCTTCCTTTGAGCGAAACTCTACCCTTTTTGGTACTTTGGATATCTTACTCTCTCTTTTACTTTATGCCTACATCTATGCTCATAAGCTCCTCCGTCATTTTCTTTGAATTGAAAGAGAGTAAAAGGCTTCACATAATAGAGTCTTTTGGTGTATCCACTTATCGCGCATACTCAAAAGTACTTGTAAGATTTATTCCAGTATTTGTATCCTTTCTTGTTGCTTCTTTCATGCTTTGCGAAGAGGACGTATCCTTTGTAAGAAGATACTTAACATACAAGTATTACGTAAGCGTATTTTACTCAATGCCAGAAAAAACTTTTTCCACTTTTGGGGACGTAACTTTTTACGTAGATAAGCGAAAGGACAATTATTTGAGTGATGTATTTTTCAAAAAAGATGACAGCTTAGTGATGGCAAAAGATGCAAAGCTGAGCGATGACTCTATAATTTTTATAAACGGAAGCGCACTTGTGAAAGAAGGGGACAAATTTTATTTGACAGCTTTTTCTAAGTACACAATAAACCTTGAGAAGTTTGTAAATGTAGAAAGAAAAAAGGATAACGTAAAAAGGGATCGGATACTCAACTTTATAAACGCTTCCCTCTCCCCTATGCTTATGACTTTAGGTTTTCTAATATCAAGGATAAGGTTGGATAGCTCTACCAAGCTATATTACCTCATAGGTATAGTGTCTATACTCTATCAGTTCTTTCTTGTGATACTAAAATCCGCACTTTGAAGTTTCATCAATTTTTCATTTTGACGCTTTTAGAATTATATACATCAATACTTTTAAGGAGGTAAAGTCATGAAGAAGTTTTTAGCAGCTCTGCTCACGGTAGCCTTTGCCGGTGCGGCCATAGCCGCGGAAGCCCAAGCACCCGCCGAAAAGAAAGAGGAAAAACCCGCTCAGGAGAAGAAGGAAGAGAAAGCCCATAAGAAAGTTCATAAGAAGGCTCACAAAAAGACCATGAAGAAGGAGGAGAAGAAGGAAGAAAAGAAAGAGGAGAAAAAGGAAGAACAGAAGAAGTAAGATCCTTACGGAGGGGCATCAGCCCCCTCCTTGTTTTTTATTTCTATGCTGTATTGTTTTATCTTTCTGTATAGGTTAGAAATATCCAGATTTATAACTTCTGAAACCTTTTTTAAGTCATAATTGTATTCTCTGAGCTTCCTCTCTATAAAAAGCTTTTCAAACTCTTGTTTAGCTATTTTAATATCTCTTTGAACGAAGAGTTTCTCATAGCTTTCTGGTATGTTGATACTGAGGAAAGATCTAACATCATCCGCATCTATGCGATCTTTGGTATGAAGGATCACAAGCCTCTCTATGAAGTTTTTAAGCTCACGTACATTGCCTCTCCATTCGTAACTCATAAGCAGAGCTTTTGCATCATCGGTCAAGTACATGGCAGGCTTTTTATAATCTTTGGAGAACTTTTTTAAAAAGTGTTCCGCAAGGACAATCACATCCTCTCCCCTTTCTCTGAGTGGAGGTAAACTAAGAACGAAAGCCGATATCCTGTAATATAAATCCTCTCTGAAATTACCTCTTTTTATCTCCTCACGTAGGTCTTTGTTGGATGCTGATACAAGCCTAAACTCAGAAAACACCGTCTGTGTTCCACCGAGCCTCGTAAATTGCTTATTCTCAATAACCCTAAGAAGCTTTGCCTGAGCCTTGAGGCTCATATCGCCTATCTCATCAAGGAAAAGAGTACCTCCGTGCGCAAGTTCAAGCTTACCTTGTTTTCTTGCGTATGCGGATGTAAATGCCCCTTTTTCGTACCCGAAAAGTTCAGCCTCTATAAGTTCATCGGGAAGTGAAGCACAGTTGATGTCCACAAAGGGTGCATCCCTTCGCTCAGACAGGCTATGTATCTTTCTCGCAACCAGCTCTTTGCCAGTTCCACTTTCGCCCAGTATAAGCACGTTTATGTTGGTTTTTGCTACTTTTCCTATGACCTGCTTTATTTCAAGTATGGCTTTTGATTTACCTATCAGATCATCCTCCTCCTCACTCCTGTCAGTTCTCCTTCTTAAAACTTCCTGAACTGCTCTCTCCACAGTGAGGAGTAACTTCTCTATGGAGAAGGGTTTTTCAAGAAAGTCGTACGCCCCTTCCTTTATCGCTTTAACTGCATGCTCCACCTTTCCGTGACCTGTTATGATTATTACGCTCGTATCTGGGAGGTAATTTTTTAAATAACTCAGGAAAGATATGCCGTCTCCATCAGGAAGCCACACATCAAGTAAAACAGTATGGAAATACTCAGACTGGATGAGTTTTTTTGTACCCTCTATGCTTTCAGCGGTTTTCACATAATAGCCTTCTTCCTCAAGGAGTGTTTTGAGTATCTCTCTTATGTTTTTCTCGTCATCTACAACAAGCAGTGCACCCTTCATGGTAAGATTTTACACCGTTCACCTTCCGTTCATAATGAGTATTTACATTTTAATTTAAGCTCTAACAGGAGGTAGAGAGATGAAAAAGTTAGCTATGCTTTTAATTGTCTTATCTGGTACCACACTCGCTTATCCGAAAGGCGATGGTAAGATGCGTATGTGGTGCGAACAGAACTGGGAAAAATGCAGAGAGTTTAAGCTTGAGGCTTTGAAGATAAGGGAAAAATACATTCCCAAGGAGAAGGAATGTTTGGAGAAGTCAGCTAACTTTCAGGAAATGAGAGTTTGTATGATGGATGTGAGGGAGCAGATGCGCAGAGAATTCTATGACCTTCGCAAAAGGATGCTTAAGGAGGTAAGTCCACAACCTTGAGATTACTCCTCATAGAAGATGACGTTTCACTGGCAAAGGCTCTCAAGGAAGTTCTTGAAAAGGAGGGTTATCGTGTAAGTCTTGCACTGGATGGAAGGAGGGGGTATCAGCTTTCCTTGACTGGGGAATTTGATCTCATCATACTTGACCTCCTACTTCCTTCCATGAGTGGTGATGAGGTACTAAAAGCCCTTAGGCAGTCAGGTATAAATACGCCTGTACTTATGCTTACGGTGGTTTCGGATCTTCCTAAGAAGGTTGATCTTTTTTCACTCGGAGCTGATGACTATCTTACAAAACCCTTCCATCTTGAAGAGCTTTTGGCGAGAATAAGAGCGGTTATAAGGAGAACCAAAGGTAGCGCTTCCGATGTGCTGGACTTAGGTGAGGTAAAGGTATACACAGATAAGAAGAAAGTTACCGTAAGAGAACAGGAGGTGCTTTTGACTGCAGGTGAGTTTGCAGTTCTTGAGTATCTTTGCCTGAACAGGGGCAGATACGTAAGTAGGGAAGAAATACTTGAGAGATGTTTAGGCTACAGATACGAATCGGAAAGCAACACCGTAGAGGTGCTAATTTCGAGGATAAGAAAAAAGCTCGGAATAAAAGACCTTATAAAATCTTCAAGAGGATTCGGTTACATAATAGAATGAAAAAGTCGCTGAAACTACAACTTAGCTTTCTTTTGGGCTTTTTAATCTTTTTGATCACAGTTTACCACCTACTGCTTTATATGAGCGTAAGGAAGGTGCTTCTTTCCTCAGTTGACAGACACATAATGGAAGATGCTAAAGCCTTTGAGCTTTCTTACTTTTCCGGCAAAGGTCCTGAAGATACTCACCCCAATTACGAGGTTTACACGATAAGAACGCCGAATGGTCTCATACTTGAGGGTACAGAAAATGTTTTACTTCCCTTTGATGAGAAATGGCGCTTGCCCGATGTGCGCACATTTAAGTACGGAGAAATCTTCTACAGAGTTTTGACTTATAAAAGACTGGATGGATTTTATGTTCAGTACGCGATTAACTTCACACCTGAAGCGGAATTTTTAAAAACTCTTAAGCTATCTCTTTCAATCTCATGGAGCATGCTCTCTCTGATAATCCTACTGACTTATCTTCTATTGCTCAGGTCCCTTATGACTTCCATAAAGGTCATGAGTGATGCACTTGTAAGTGGGAGATTAGATGAAAACATATATATATACGAAGAATTAAAACCCTTTTTTGAAAAAATAAGGGAAGCTCTGCTACAACTGAAAGATCTGTCTATAAGGCAGAGGAACGTGATACTGGGTCTTAGCCATTCAATAAAGACTCCCCTTTCTACAGCCATACTTATCCTTGAAGACAAAATGAGGCTTTCGGAAGATGATAAACTACGGATAATTAGGGATGAGCTTTGGAGACTTGAAAGGAACGTAAACGCTTTTTTGAGAATGTCAAAAATGGAAAATCAACAGCATCTTGCGAAGATGGAAAAGTGCGATCTTATGCCTCTGGTAAAAACTGCGGTAGAACTTTATAATGTGGAAAGTGGAAGGATAAGACTAAAAAGTACGGAAGAATCTCTCACCGTCATCTGCGACAGGGACATCCTCTTAGAGATACTTAGCATACTGATGGATAACGCACTGCTTCACAGCACAAAAGACAGTCTTATAACCATCCAGGTCAGTAAGGAAGATAAATACGCTTCGGTATGTGTTGAAAACCTCGCAGAAAGAGGTATAGATGAAGAAAAACTCTTCAAACCTTTTGAGGGCAAATACACAGGCATAGGGCTATATATAGCTCACAGACTTACACTTATCATGAACTGTAAGCTCAGGATCACACAGGCGAAGGAAGAAGAATACTTCCGTGTAAAGGTATGCGTAGACATCCCTCTCTTTGTAAATCCCTGAACCTATCTTACTTTCTATAGGTTCTCTTTGAGAGGCAGTGGAGCTATTAGGTGAAGAAGCTCATAGGTTATGGCTCTTAGAGGAAACTCATAGGTGTTGTATCCACGAGTTATCTCTACATATACACTTTTATCCTTTGACCAAAGCTCAAGCTTGCTGTAAGGTGTTTTGTGAGATTCGCTTTCATACATGGAAAGGGCAAGTACTGTAAATATAAAGAGACTTTTTCTTTCCGCATAGACCTCTTCCCTCTGCCAGCCAATGCGTTCAGTGAAGAAGACTTGAAGAGCTGTATGGTAGTAGTCTTCGTATCTTTGAGAGTTTGTAGGCTTTATAGCTATGGCGGCGGCACCCTTGTCTGTTTGAATACCAAGGGTTTCAAAGAGTTTTAGCATCTCTTGGCTGTATATCACATAACAGTCCTTATCAGCCTTCTGTGAAAAGTAGGCTGTCTTTAGCTCCTTGTAGCGTATGCGTAGCACCTTACCCTCAAGTTCAGAAGGATTCCCGAGCCTGTTTTCTAACTCTTCAAGAACAGAATCCTTCATAGCTGTAATGAAGCAAAAACGTGTGTTTTTCTTTTGAAGCTCATCTCTTATCCAGTTTTCAAGCTTTTTAGCCTCATCGCCGTAAGCACCAACCATCACAAGATACTTGTCTTCAAGCTCTACGCTTGCTTTTTTGTCTTTTACACTAATCTTATATACCTCATAAAGGATATGTCTTAAGCCTCTTTCCATAGATCGTTCACCCAATCTTGCTTTAGTGTATAGTATGGCTGGTGAAGGTTTTTCAAGTACTGCATAAACTACTGTATCTGAGGGCAAGCTAAAACCTTCAAACTCAAACTCCAGAGTTTTTGAGTCCTTATAAAGACTTATTATTATATTTTTTATAGTAGCATCTGCTTCCTTCTCTTCGCCTTCTAACAAAACCCTTAAAGATCTTTTGGTTATAGTTTGTACAGGAACACCAAAGTAGTCATACATAAAGCTAAAGTCATTCCAAAGAGCGTACTGCTCGCCATCATCAAGCTCTGTATTTAGCAAAAGCAAAATACCTTGCACCTTATTCTCTTTTTTTATTTTGCCTACAAGACCCGCAAGCCTTGTGGAGAAATGCGTGAAAGCATAAAGTAAGGAAAGGGTTTCTTTGCTTCTAACTTTTCCATTCGTTCTCCACAAATTTCCCCTTATTATATCCATTATCTTTACAGACTCCTCCCGTGAGCCTTCCTCCTTTGGCTTTGAAAAGCCAAAGAGAGCCTCAAGACTTCGCACCATACTATCTACGGTTATTTTCAATTCTCCTACAAATTTAGCATTTTCAATCTTATCCTTTAACAAATTAGCCAACTGTTGCGCATTATAGACTTTACCACCAGACTCTAAGGTTAGTCCATCTTCCGCAAAGATCAAAAGCTCCATGCGTCTGTCTGGAACACAAAACCTCCCATAAGACATAGTACCTTTGTCCTCAAGCCCTTTTCCCATAAACACACCTAAAACCTTATCTTTTTTTGATCCTTCCAGTATTTTTCTAATTACCAACTTCCAATCTTGTCTTAAACTTTTTAAAAAATCTGAAGACAAAGCCCTTCGTAAATTTTCCCTTATAAAGTCCCAGCTTAAGCCCTCCTTTTCCAAAAAGTATTCTAAGTCTTTCTTTTGTCCTTCTTCCATCTTTTGCATTATTTCGTCCCAAAGACCCTTGACTGTCTCCTCTTTTCTGAAAAAGAGACTCGCCTTTGATATGACCACTGCGTTTTCAAATCTATCAAAATCTATAGGCACAAGATAGTAAAAGAGTTTGTTAAAAGGAAACTTAAAGTAGTTATACCCAAGCCCTTCCTCTATGCACTCCACTATGTTCTTGACCTTAGTTAAGTATTCCCTAACTTCTTGATTTTGGCTTAGCTCTAACCAAAGGTATAAAACTTCCTTCCTTGCCTTCCACCTTATCTCTTCCGAAAGGTTCTCTGAATCAAAGCCCAAGAGCCTAAGAAAAACAAGTCCAGTCCTTTTTTCCATTTCATAGGAACTTTGAACCTTCAACTCAAATATGTTTACCTTTGAATCCCTTTTATACCTATCAAAACATACCCTTTTTCCACCGCTTATAAGCTTAAAGGGTTTTATCCATCTGTTTACTTCTGTCGCATAGTAGAGCGCTGTACCTTTTACTTCAAAATTTAAATCACGTAGAAAGTTTTCAAAAAGCTCCTTCGTGCCATCTTCCCTTCTGTAAATCTTATAAACCAGATTTGCCAAGCTTCTTTTGTAGCCTTCCACATTGTTGAAAAAAACACCTGCATATACAAACCTATCTGTAAATTCACCCTTGGCAAAGTAGTCAAGTTTTTCTTGCCTTTCTCTTGCTTCAAATTCAAGCCCCATATTTATCCTCCACAAGCGCTCTAATAAATTCTATAGGAAACTTGGCAAACCTTCCACTTAACACCTCTTTGTAAGGATAGTCTTCACCCAAAGGTATGCAAGCGTATCGCTTTGCGCTTCTTCCAGCATAGCATTCTGTATATATTTGCGCACCAGCACCCAAAGTCCTTGCCCCGCCTCTTCCAACCCTTGAGCTTAACTTAAACTTGACGCTTTGCCCCTCTAAAAGCATGTTTTGGACTACAGTTAAGGAGTATACAGGTAGAAGTATAGGTACTCTTTGAACTTCTACGCTGGAAGTGTTATTTAAAAAATCAACAAGCTCCTCATACCTTTCCTTGTTATGAGACTTTATCAAACTTTCAACCTTTTCTAACATCTTCTTTATTTCTTCCCTCTTTTCATTGTCCACGTTTATGTAAAGCTTTGCTCTTTCTAATAATATATAAGGATGATAGTAATTAAGATTCTCTAAGGTTTTTAAGTCCTTCGGTATATCTTCTGTATATACGCATGTAGCAGAGTAAAGTTTTTGAATTATATTAAATATAGTGCTTGCTTCCTTGCTATTTCTTTTGCTTTCCATTAGCCAAACATCGTCCAAAAAGTTTATAACAGACTCAAACTGCCTTATTCTATTAGATACATAAACGGTATTGTATTGGCTTGGCACAGGAACCAGAGCTTTTGAACCTGGGTTCGAGAGAAATTGCTCCACTATTTTTACTACTACTTTATCAAGGTCAAGCTTCTGCTTTAAATACTCCTTTTTATATATTGCTCTTATGACCTCCTCATCAACCTTTTCATTGTTATGTTTTATGCTTTCTATAACATAATCCTGCGGTTTTTGGATAAGATAGACAAGATGTAAATGTTTTTCCCTCTTTTCTGTTTGCTCATCTCCTCTTGCTCTGGATATGGCTTGTATGACCTCTACCAAGTTGTTTTCTATGCCCCAGTCCGAAATAAGTATGTATATATAATCAACAGGTTTGTGTTCCCTGCTCAAATCTATGCCTCTTGTGACTGCAGAAGTACCCAGTATAAAGTCCTGTGAACCACGAGAAATCTCTTCCTGACTTTTCTTACTACTGGCAGTTGCTATCATGCAACTGTACCCTTTTTGTTCTAACATAGAACTTAAATCCACTATAAGGTCCTTGTCTTGAATAAATACAAAAGCCGATTGCCTTTCACCTTCTTGTCGTTCTTCTAATGGCTTGCCAAAAGTTTGACAAATATAATCTACAAGCTCTTCTAATGCTTTTCCCATTCGTCTTCTAAGGTTATGCTCTCCCTTTATAAACTTCCTATACACATAAAGCTTGCTTGCTGGGTATCCGTGCTTTGCATAAAGGTAAGTGGGTATGCCTTTATACTCATACTCAAGCTCAGGCACATGCTCGCAAAGTATTAAACTTTCTGGTACCACATTATAGGCTTCGTATTCTTTTAAAATACCTAAGAGTAATTTGGGTGAGTATCCGTTGGCATCAAAAATATAGAGGTTTGCTCTTCCTCCCTTACTTTTTACATCTCTTGCAAACTCAAAGAGCTTATCTATAGCATAGAACCCATTGTTGTAGCCCAAAAACTCATCAAGTATGAAATGCAAGTGATACTGGTCAATTATCCTTTTAGATAACAGTTTTTTTAAATGTTCTGCGGTGCTTTTTTCTCCAAATTCCACAAGCGTCTGTATGGTGGCAAAGCCCCATATTTGTCTGTAACCGTCGGGCTGGCTTTTTATATCATCTATCAGGGAAGCCAACATACCCTTTTTACCACCCACGGACTCAAATCCTCTCCCTTCGTGTCTTAAAAGATCCTGCTTCTGCGCCTTTTTTTCAACTGTTATAGCCTTTATTTCCTCCTCTTCAAGCTCTTTGATCTTTTCAAACTCTCTTTCCACCAGAATCTTTCTCGTAGCCATGTAAATGACTATGTGCTTTCCATCAAGTTTTCGGATGTGCTCCCTTACCGTAGTAGTTTTACCGCTACCTGCAGAATGCAAAAGTACCAAAGCTTTGCAAGGTTCATCAATGTGCATAAATCTTTTCACACTTTCCTTTACATGACCTCTTACATCTCCTATGGGATTTACCTCAAGCTCTACGGCGTTCTCTTCAAGCTCCTTTATGGTAGCTCTATATTTTGAAATCTCTTTGCTTATTTCTTCCAAAAGCCTTCTCTTTCTTGTCTCAGAAGGGTAGTTAGCTTCCCGGTAAGGGCTTTCTCTTCTCTTTAACTCCCTGTATAGCTCTCTTATAGGCTCAAGGTATTTTCTTAGTCCCTCTCTGTTTTCTATCCTCAACCTCACATTAAAAGGCTCCTGCAAAGGATAAAGCAACTCAAGGCTCACCTCTTGGAGATCTTCAGCATTTTTCTTATCGCTTAAAAAATCCACACAATAACACAGAAGCTGTAAAAAGCCCTTTATCTCTACAAAGACTTCTTCAAGTTCATACACTTCTTCCCTTACCCTTAAAAACTTTTCAAGAAAGCCTTCGAGACTTAGCTCACCTAAAGAGACATTTACAGGATGTCCGTAGTTTATGAAGGGTATGTACTTTTCCTCCTTTCTTTGAGCTGATGCAATCAAACTTTCCATATGCCCCCTGAAACCATGTACTTTGAAATCTACCACATGGAGTGTTTTACCATCCACGAATACGAGGTCTGCATTCTCCCAAACCACCTGAGTGGACTCATCCCCAAGAGTGTATTTTTTTAAAGCTACTTCCTTGTGACTTATCCCATATAAAAGCCCTTCTTTGTAGCCCAAGGCGGAGAGGAAAAGACTTAAATTTTTGGGGTTTATATCCAAGCCCACAGGTGTAATACTTTCTAAGTCCAGATCTAAAAAAAGTGGGTACAGGGCTTGTTGCAGATCTTCGGAAGATTCTGATATTCTTTGCCTTATTTTGGAAAAGACATGCTTTTTGTAGGCTTCATAATCTTTGAGCTTATCTTTCAAAAATCCCAGCTTAAAAGTCCCCTCAAAGACGAAGCCAAGTATTATGGAAAGCTCTTCCCCCATCTTATAAATATGATAACTCTTGAGCGGTATGTATCCTGACAGAATGCTATAATTAATAGAATGAAACTCCTCGTTGTGGGACTTGGAAGGATGGGGGGAGGTATACTAAGAAGATTAAAGTCAAAAGGTTACGAGCTTGCAGGTTACGACTCAGATCCAAGAGCCAGGGAAGTTTTTAAAGATAAAGTCTTTCTTTTTGAAGATCTATCATCGCTGGAAAATTTTTTTGGAAGCCAGAGAAAAATAATATGGCTTATGGTCCCTCATCAGGTGGTGGACAAAGTACTTGAAGATCTAATTCCCCTTTTGTCTGAAGGAGATATAGTTGTTGATGGAGGAAACTCTTACTACAGAGACTCTCAAAGGAGATACACAAAACTTAAGGAAATAGGGGTTAGCTTTCTTGACGTAGGTGTAAGCGGTGGTATATATGGTGAAGAGTTTGGTTACTGTTTGATGATAGGTGGTGAACGCAAGACTTACGAGCTGTTGGAGGATCTTTTTAGGGATCTCTCATACAATGCTGAAGGATACGCATATCTGGGAGACTCAGGTGCTGGACACTTTGCCAAGATGGTACACAATGGTATAGAGTATGCTTTTATGCAAGCAATAGGTGAAGGTTTTGAACTGTTAAAAGAGAGCGAGTTTGGGTATGATCTTAAGGAAGTGGCAAGAGTATACAATACGGGTAGCGTCATAAGAAGCTGGCTGATGGAACTTACCAAAAAAGTTTTTGAAGAGTTTGGGGATCTTGAGCAGCTTGAAGCCTACGTAGAGGATACTGGAGAAGGAAGATGGACGCTCTTAGAAGCTTTGCAAAGAGCTGTACCAATGCCGGCTTTGGCGAGCGCACTCTTTATGAGGTTCAGATCAAGACAGGAGAACCCTTTCAGGGATAGGTTGCTTGCGGGACTTAGATACCAGTTTGGAAGGCACAGACTAAAGAGAAAGAATGAATAGGAAATTTTCCTTTTTCATAATTGGTGGAACTGGGGATCTATCAAGAAAAAAGCTTCTTCCGGCTCTTTACAAGCTTTACAAGGAAGGACACTTCAAAAATTTACACAAAGTTTATTCTCTGGCAAGAGAGGAAAGTAAGGAGTGGAAAGACCTTGTAGGAAGCTTTAATGAGCCTGAGAAATTCGAGAACTTCCTACACTTTGATGTGAGATCAGACAGCTCTTATCACGAGCTTGGGAAAGTTCTCCAAAGGCTCAGAGGACAAGAACTGATATTTTACTTAGCTCTCTCTCCATTCCTTTTTGAAACCACTGTAAGAAAGCTGGGAAGACTTTTAAGAACTTATACAAACCCAAGAAAGATCGTTGTGGAAAAACCCTTCGGATTTGACCTCACCTCAGCGAAGAAATTGAATCAAATACTTTACACCTACTTTGTAGAGGAAGAGATATACAGGATAGATCATTTTCTTGGAAAGGAGACGGTTCAAAATATATTCTCTTTGAGACTCTCCAACACCATATTTGAAGGGTTGTGGAACAAAAACTTCGTTGATCATGTTCAGATACTCGCTTTGGAAGATATAGGTATAGAAGGAAGGGGAGAATACTATGACAAGGTAGGTGCTGTCAGGGATATGCTCCAAAATCACATGTTACAGATGCTCTCCTTTTTGGCTATGGAACCTCCCTGCTGTATGCATCCTGAATATATAAGGGACGAGAAGGTAAAGCTTCTGAGATCCGTAAGAAGGGTGAGTGATACTGTAAAGGGGCAATACGAAGGCTACCCTTCTGAAAAGGGGGTAGGAGAAAATACAAGGACTGAAACCTTCGTAGCTATTAAGCTTTATATTGATAACCTCAGATGGCAGGATGTACCTTTTTACCTGATGACGGGGAAAAGACTATCAAAAAAACTTAGTCAGATCACAGTAGTGTTTAGGGAAATTCCGAGGAGTTTTGCAAAACTCCTTGATTGCATGCCAAAGCAAAACAAAATAGTTTTTCAAACAGCTCCAAAAAATAAGATAGCTATACATTTTGAACTCAGACCACCCGCCGGAAAGTTCATTTCATGTCCGGTAGAAACCATCATGGAATACGACATGGAAAGCTATGCAGGTACTAAACTACCGGAAGCTTACGAGACACTGATACTTGACATAGTAGAGGGTGATAGATCTCTTTTTATAAGAGGAGATGAGGTAGAGATCATGTGGGAAATAGTAGAGCCTATAATGGATGACAAAATTGAGGTATACACTTACAAGCAGGGGAGTTTGGGACCTGAAAAAGCACATAGGCTGATTGAAAAAGATGGCAAGACATGGATATTATAATTTAATTATGCTCAAAAGCTTGCCCTCTTTCCCTATTACCATAATACTTATTTTTGTGATCTTTGCTATCTTTGCAGACTTTATAGCCCCCTACCCCTACGATCTCCAAAGCAGGAGGACACCTTACCATCCTCCCACTAAGATACATATACTAAAAGATGGAAAGCTATCATTCCCTTACGTACACCTCTATGTGATGCAAGATCCCGTATTTAAGTCTTATACGGAGGACAAGCATGTATCTTGCCAGCTCATGTTTTTTACAAACACACCCTATGGTTTTAAGCTATTTGGTGTAAAAGAGCCATGTAAGATACATCTTCTTGGTGCTGATAAACTTGGAAGGGATGTATTTTCAAGACTCGTATACGGTGCGAGAGTATCTATGTTTATAGGTCTTGTGGGTGTTTTGGTAACCTTCTTCATAGGCTCTGTTGTAGGTGGCATTTCTGGATACTTAGGTGGTAAGGTGGACAACTTTATCATGCGCCTTGTTGAGGTACTTCTCGCCATACCAACCTTTTACCTCATGCTATCACTGAGAAGTGTCTTTCCCCTAACTATGGAAAGCTTTGAGGTCTTTCTAATGGTTGTATTCATAATATCCTTCATTGGATGGGCTGGTCTCGCAAGGGTGATAAGGGGTATGGTTCTATCTATCAGGGAAAAAGAGTTTGTCCAGAGTGCAAAAACTTACGGTGCAGGTACATTGAGAATTCTCAGAAAGCACATTTTACCAAACACGTATTATTATCTTGTAGTTTCTGCCACTCTCTCCTTTCCCGGTTATATACTTGGAGAATCTGCTTTGAGTTTTTTGGGGCTTGGTATACAGGAGCCTCAACCCAGCTGGGGAAACATGCTTTCAGATGCCAGAAACGTAAACCTCATATCAGCCTATCCGTGGATACTTTCACCGGGGGTTGCCATATTTTTGATAGTCATAGCTTTTAACTTACTCGGTGACGAGCTTTTGAGGAAGCACAGATGATAGATATAAAAGCTAAAGTAGTCAGAAATGTGGCACTCTCTTCAAGAACTTACATGATGGAATTGCTGGCTCCTCAGATGATACCCCTAATAAGGGCAGGACATTTCGTTATGGTAAAAGTATCAAAAACGAACGATCCCTCAGGCAGAAGGGCTTTTGCGGTAGGTGATGTGAAAGACGACAGCCTTTTTATCTTTTACGATGTGGTTGGGAAAGGAACAAGGCTTTTGAGCGATCTCCACGGAGGTGATCATGTGGAACTTTTTGGTCCTTTAGGAAAGGGTATATTCAGTCTTGAAGGAGAAAAGCACCTCCTCATAGGTGGTGGTATAGGACTTGCTGGTCTTACTCTTTTGGGAAAGGATCTTAGAAAAAGGGGCAAAAGGGTACTTTTTGTATACGGTGGGAAGGGAAAGGAACATTTAAGCATGAAGGGTTGGCTTGAAGAGGAGGGCTTTGAACACATACTTTATACGGAAGATGGTAGCTTGGGAAGGCGTGGTCTTGTTGTAGATGCTCTCAAGGAGTTTGACAGCTCATGGACCATCTCGGCGTGCGGTCCAAGGGGCATGCTTAAAGCTCTGAAGGATCTTACAGGATCGCAAAGATTATATATTTCCTTAGAATCCCGAATGGCATGCGGTTGGGGAGTGTGTCTTGGATGTGTAGTAAAGAGCAGAGAAGGACATTACGTGAGGGTGTGTTACGAAGGTCCAGTTTTTAGGGCTGACGAGGTGTGCTTGTGATGTTTACCGGACTTGTAGAAGATGTTGGGAAAGTAAAGAGTTTGAAGCTCTTACCAAAAGGAGGCGTGCTGATCATAGAAACTCTTCTTGATGATATAAAGGTGGGAGACAGCGTATCCGTAAACGGTGTTTGTCTTACAGTTACAAAGCTTGAAGATAAAGAGATATCCTTTGACCTATCACCTGAAACCTTGAAGAGAAGCAACTTAGGTATGCTTTCTGCTGGTGATCCCGTGAACTTAGAGAGGGCGGTCAAAGTAGGTGATAGGCTTGGAGGTCATATACTCGCTGGGCATATAGACTTTACCTCAAGAGTAGTATCCTTAAAAAGCCTTGGAGAACATTACGAACTTAAAATCTACGTACCGGATGCTTGGCTTGTGTATTTTGTTGAGAAAGGCTCCGTAGGTATAGATGGTATTAGCTTGACTATAAACAGCTTGGAAGAGAATCTACTACATATAAACATTATCCCTCATACTTATGAAAATACAAACCTAAAGTACAGGAAGGATGGAGATTACGTCAACGTGGAGGTGGACTTATTAGGTAAGTATGTAATAAATTACTTATATAAAAGGGAAGGGAGCAGGTTGGACAGACTTCTTGAGAAACTCTTTTGAAGGTTATAATAAATCTCATGAATGTGCTATGTAAACAGGCTATATACGACAGGAGTGGGAAAATAGCCTTTTACGAAGTTTTCATACAGGATTCATTAACAGGTAACTACCCTGAAGGATTGGATCCACTCAAGGCTACCACTATGGCTATAGATACAATAACTGAACTCAATCCCATAAGGGTTGGTAATGGGAAGATAGTGTTTGTCAATGTCCCTGCCATCTTTCTTGAAGCATCCATGTTTGATCTCCTCTCTCCTGAGTATGTAGGGATAGAACTTGTTGAAAATAAGAGGCTGTCTAACGAACTTTTTGAATCCATAAACGCCCTATTAAAGAAGGGTTTTAAGTTCTGTATAGACGATTTCGGTTTTGAGAAGATAGATTATTTACCTCTTTTAGGAAAATGCCATTATGTAAAGATAAATTTAAAGAATAGCCCTTACGATATTGAGGAATTAAAGGAAGTTATAAATATACTTAAAAATTTAAAGAAAGGTATAATAGCTAAACACATAGAAACTAAGGAAGATTATCAACTTGCACACGATCTGGGTTTCAATTTCTTTCAGGGTTTTTATCTCTCAAAACCGGTCAGAGTGAGGGATACAAGAACCATATCTTACCTTAAAGCAACCATACTGCGATTGTATAAAGCTATAAAAAACAAAGATATGAAGGGTATAGTTGACATTCTGGAGAAGGATATAGGTGCAACTTACAAGTTTTTAAAATTTTTGAACTTAGCTTATTCCCAAAAGACTAAAGACATAAGTAGGATAGATGAAGCGGTAGCGCATTTAGGGCTTGAAAACATAGCCAAGTTTACCATAGTACTTGCTCTTTCTGAAATGTTTGTAGAAGAGCATGAAATGATCTTGTGGAAGAGATCCATTTTCAGGGCGAGTTTGGCGGAAAAGTTGGCTCAGATGTACGCACCGCATGTGAAAGAAAAAGCTTATCTTGCAGGCCTTTTCTCCTTAGCTGGTGAAGCCTTAGGGCAGAAACCCGAGGATGTGGTGAAAGATCTCATGCTGGATAAAGAAATAGTTGAAGCTTTTGAAAGAAGACTTAACGAGATAGGATTCATACTTTCCTTAGTGGAGCTTCTTGAGGATAACAAAAATGAGAGGATAATAGACCGTGTCTCTAAAATAATAAATGTGGACGCAGAGGTAATAAAAAAGATTATAAGTGAAGCGGAAAGAGAATCTTCTGAACTCTTAAGCAGCATGACTTAATCGGTTGCATAACTGTGAAGTCCTGGAAAGTACAAATTTATAGCAAAGAAACATACGAGAACAGTTATAAAGCCCAAGATCACCATCCATGCTACACGTTTCCCCTTCCAGCCGAGCATCTGCCTTGCGTGAAGGTATGCTCCAAAGAAAAGCCACACGATCAAAGCCCAAACTTCCTTAGGATCCCAGCTCCAGTATCCACCCCATGCTTCGTTTGCCCAAGCTGATCCAAGTATTATAGAGGCTGTCCATACTGGGAATACAAGAATAATAGCTTTGTATGTTATTTCCTCGAGCACTTCCTGCGATGGAAGCAGTTTAGTTTCTGGAAATTTCCCTTTGATTAGATACAAAACTGCCCCCGCAAAAGCGACTGTAAAGCCCGCATAACCTACAAAGGCAGTTACCACATGAAGATAAAGCCAGTAACTCCTTAGAGCTGGCATAAGGGGAGTTATGTCCTTTGAAGCCTTGAAGATAGCAAAAGCGCTCAGAACAAACACGAGAGGTACGACAAAAGTACCGAGCATTCTTAAGGAATACTTTCTCTCTATAAAAAGGTATATTCCCCCAGCTATAAAGCTCCAAAAGGTTAGAGCCTCAAAGAGGTTGCTCCACGGTGGGTGAAAAACTCCAAGTTCATAACTCTGTATGCTTCTTCTTATCATACCTGTCAGGTTCAAAAAAAGTCCCAGGAAGAGCGTAGAAGTTGACACTTTCTCAAAAAAAGCGTTTCTGAATAAGGGATAAGACATATACATTATGGAAGATATGGCGTAAAATAGTGTGGCTGATTTATACCAGAAGATGTTATCTACACTCAAAAGGGACAAAAGAATAGCTACAAAAACTCCCGCAGATGCGATCAAGTAATTACCACCTGTCCATATACTTTTCTGATGTATTACCTGCCTCATAGTTCTGATAAGTTTAAAACATAATCCTTCTCACCGCAATATGAGATGAAACATCATGATGGTCTGATCTCCACTTTCAGTTCAACGCTCACTTGGGGATGGAGTCTGATTTGCACAGTATATATACCAACTTCCTTTATGGGATTCTTAAGAATTATGCGCCTTCTGTCTATATCAAAGCCTTTTTCCTTAAGAGCTTCTGAGATATCCGTAGCGGTAACTGAACCAAAAAGCTTGCCCTTCTCACCAACGGGTTTTGAAATTTCCAGCATAGTCCCTTCAAGAGCCTTAGCCAAAGAGAGAGCTTTCTCTTTTTCTCTTTCAAATTTTCTCATTCTCTGCTGTATTATGCTCTGAACTTGCCTGAGATTTCCCTCGGTTGCAGGCAGAGCTATACCTCTAGGAATTAGGTAGTTGTTAGCAAAGCCATCTTTTACACTTATGATATCTCCAAAGACACCATAACCTTCCAGATCTTGAATAAGTATCACCTTCATGCGCAACCTCCTTTAAGCTACGAGGTAAGGCAAGAGTGCAAGTTGTCTCGCTCTCTTTATTTCCCTTGATAATATCCTTTGATGCTTGGCACACACTCCCGTTTGCCTCCTTCCTATAATCTTTCCCCTTTCGGTCATAAACTGTTTGAGTTCTTCGTAGTTTCTGTAACTCGGATCCTTCCTTTCCTCGCAGAATTTACATGCCTTTTTTGCTGTCTTTTTTATCTCCATCTTTTACCTCCTTTAAAAGGGTATTTCATCATCCTGAGAGTTCCAGAGTTTTTCTTCCTCCCCGTGTTCATAACTGTCAGGTAGGACTTCCTCCTCTGGAGCCTCATCAAGCTTGGGTTTGTTAATTATTCTTACCGCCTCTGCGACTATCCTAACTCTGCTTTGCGCCTTTCCCTCTTTGTCCGTCCATCTGTCTTGGGTCAGCCTTCCTTCTATGACCACAGTGTAGCCTTTGGATATTTTCGTGCCAAGGTTTTCAGCCAGTTTACCGTAAGCTTTCACATCAAAAAAGTGACTCTCTTCCTTCCATTCTTCTCCTACCTTATACCTCCTGTTGTACGCTATGGAGAACTCTGTAGTCTGACTTCCCGATGGAAGATATCTTACCACCGGATCTTTGGTAAGCCTACCTATGATTAGCACCTTATTAAGCATTCTTGACCTCCTTCTCCTTTACCTGAAAGTTAAGCCACCTTATAACATCGTCATTTATCTTGTAATAGAAGTCAAGCTCATTAGGAAGCTGAGGGTTTGAAGAGGTGATGCGAAAGATAAAGTACCTGCCGTGATTAAAATTACCTATAGGATAGGCAAGTTTCTTTAAACCCCAGTCTTCCTCACGAAGTATCTCTCCGCCCTTTTTCTGAACCGTATCTCTGATCTCTTGGAGCCTTCTTTGAACCTCCTCTTCCGTAAGTGTGGGTTTGAGTATGAAGACGCTCTCATAATACCTTGTGGTCTCGTAATATCTCTTAGCCATCCTAACACCTCCTGGACTTTCTCAGGTCCCCACCTATCTGGTAGGAACGAGGTAATTTTTTTATTTTAACCCCTGTTGACAGCTTTTTCAAGTGGATTTAGATTTAGGAAAGACTATGATGGTGAGAAAGGCAGTCTTAAAGGACGCTCAGGATATTTACACCTTGATAAACGAGTACGCAAAGGAAGGCATCCTTCTGCCCAGAAGCCTAAACTCTATATATGAGAATATTAGAGATTTTTGGGTATGTGAGCGCGAAGGTGAGATTCTCGGGTGCTGTGCCCTTCACATAGTTTGGGAAGATCTCGCAGAGATAAAAAGTTTAGCTGTAAGGAAAGACGTAAGAAACAGCGGTATAGGATCTCTATTGGTGGAAAAGAGCCTTCAAGAGGCTGAAGATCTTGGCATAAAAAAGGTTTTCGTTTTAACTTACGCAACAGGCTTTTTCGGCAAGTTTAACTTTTACGAGGTAAAAAAGGAGAGTCTCCCTCACAAAGTTTGGGGTGAGTGTATAAACTGTGTAAAATTTCCGCACTGCGATGAAGTTGCAATGATATTTGAGTTTAGCACCTCCAATATAATCAAACAAGCACAGACAAAAGGTATTAGAAGCTAAGTTGATAAAACTGTAGTTCGCTAAAAAGACTGAGAGGCATAAATTTCTATTGAAGGGAGAATATGAAGTATAGCTATGTAACTTCAAGAGAGGGATTGAAAAGCGTTGAGAAACGCTTAGGTGGTGAAAGTTACATATTTTTAGATACAGAGACGGTAGGAGATAAGATCAGACTTGTACAGTTGGGTGACAGAGAAGAAGTGTTTATCATTGACCTTTTTGAGACGGTAAACTATGGGGTGGAATTTTTAAAGGACTTGCTTGGTGATAAAGGTGTGGTTGGGCATAATCTCAAGTACGACCTCAAGTTTCTTTACAGATACGGTATTGAACCTTACGCCGTTTTTGATACCATGATAGCGAGTCAACTCTTAGGAGAGATTGATAGACATTCCTTACAGAAGGTAGCTATGCACTATTTGGGAGAAGTTATGGACAAAAGCCTTCAGCTGTCCAACTGGGGAAGGACAACACTCTCAAGAGAGCAATTAGAGTATGCAGCTCTTGATGTTAAGATGGTAAAAGACCTCTTTTATGTACTGCTTGATAGATTAAATGCAACTTCCCATCAGGAAGAAACGTTAATTAAAACAAGAACATCCAAAGTATTCGGGCTTAAGAATCCAGTCGCCATAATAGAGATGGCTTTCGTACAGGAAGTTGCCAAATTGGAACTCAGCGGTATATGTGTAGACGTACAGAAATTAGAGGATCTTATAAGAGAGTATAAGAGGAAAGTCCAAAAGAGCGTTATGGACTTTATGATGCACAATAGGGTAGATCCTATGTCTCCAAAACAGCTCGGAGAGTTCCTTACTAACAAGCTGGGGCTTGTCCTTCCCAAAACTGAAAAAGGTAACATATCCACAGATGACAAGGTACTATCCCAGTTTACATATCATCCCACAGTTCAAAAAATCCTTGAAATCAGAGCTGTAAAGAAGTTACTTGATAAACTTGAAGAGATAAAGAGCTTTGTAAAAGATGATAGCGTGTATCCCGAGTTCAGACAGATAGGAGCTATAACAGGCAGGATGTCAAGCTTAAATCCTAACGTTCAAAACATACCAAAGGAACTGAGAGGTATATTCAAAGCGAGGGAAGGAAAAGTTCTCATAATATCGGATTTTTCACAGATAGAACTGAGACTTGCGAGCGAGTATGTAGGTGACGAAAGGATGATAAGGGCTTTCAGGGAAGGAAGGGATCTTCACAGATACACTGCAAGCGTGCTTTTGGGCAAAAGGGAGGAGGATGTTAGCAAAGAAGAAAGACAACTTTCCAAGGCGGTTAATTTCGGCCTCATATACGGCATATCAGCGAGGGGGCTTTCTGAGTATGCAAGGAGTTACGGTATAGACATATCAGTTGACGATGCGCAGAGGATAAGGGATAAGTTTTTTGAATACTTCAAAAGCTTTAAAGACTGGCATGAAAGAGTAAAAAGGGAACTAAAAGAGTTTGGAGAGTCAAGAGGATATACACTCTTGGGAAGGAGATACGTAGCTCACACTTTTCCAGATGCGGTGAACTATCCCATACAAGGTTCTGGAGCTGACCTTTTGAAACTTTCGGTGCTTATGTTTGATGCAGAGATAAGGAAAGAGGGGTTAAAAGCGCGAGTTGTAAATCTCGTACATGATGAGATAGTTGTTGAGTGCGAAAAAGATAAAGCTGAAGAAGTGAGGGATCTTTTAGAAAGGGCTATGAAGCATGCAGGAAAGATAATACTCAAACGAGTACCTGTTGAAGTGGAAAGCGTTACAAACGACAGATGGCTCAAAGAGTGATCACCTTCCCATACAGTAATACTCAAAGCCTACCTCTTTCATCTTTGAAGGCTCATAAATGTTTCTGCCATCTACGACGATAGGGAGTTTCAAAAGCCGTTTAACTTTGTCAAGATCAGCGTTTTTAAACTCTTCCCATTCGGTGAGTATAAGGAGAGCTTCGCAACCTTCTACCGCTTCGTACATGTCCCTTGCGTAAACGAGATTTCCACCTTCTGGAAATAACCTCTTGAAGTTATTCATAGCCTTCGGATCATACACTTGAAGTTTCGCTCCATCATTTAGAAGTGCCGATACTATCTTTATAGATGGTGCCTCCCTGATATCATCTGTATTAGGTTTAAAAGATAGTCCCCATACGGCGAGTCTTTTGTTTCGCACACTCCAAAGCACACCTTTGACTTTCTCAATAAACCTTTCTATCCTCTTAGCATTTATTTTCTCAACCTCCTTAAGAAGGGAAAAATCAACTCCATAATCCTGAGCCATCTTTATAAAAGCTTTCACATCTTTCGGAAAACAGCTCCCCCCCCAGCCTATACCCGCATTCAAGAAAGCCCTACCTATCCTTTTGTCATAACCCATACCATCAGCTACGAGCTTTACATCTGCTCCTGTTTTTTCGCACAAATCAGATACCATGTTTATAAAAGATATCTTCATAGCAAGAAAAGAATTTGATGCGTGTTTTATAAGTTCCGCAGTCGCAGGATCTGTGAATATGATAGGTGCATTTATGGGCTTGTACAGTTCCTGCATGATCTCCTTCGCTCTTTCGCTTTCAACCCCTATAACTATCCTATCAGGTTCTAAGAAATCTTTTACCGCATTTCCTTCTCTCAGAAATTCCGGATTAGAGGCCACATCAAATTCCACTTTACTTTTCATATATCTCTGAAGGGTTTTCTTCACCAGCTTATGCGTATTGACGGGAACCGTAGATTTTTCCACCAAGATCTTGTAGGACTTCATGTGTTGTGCGGTGAGTCTTGCGACTTCTTCAACTTGTGAGAGGTCTGCGGAACCATCTTCTTGCTGGGGCGTACCGACACATATGAATATGATATCGGAAAACTCAAGCCCTTCAACAAAGTCAGTTGTAAAACTTATCCTTTGGAGCTTCAGGCTCTCTTTGAGAAGCTCCTCAAGTCCCGGTTCGTATATGGGCAGTATACCCTCCTTTAATATGTTTACTTTTTCTTGCACTTTCTCTACAAGTTTTACTTCGTGTCCTAAGTGAGAGAAGCATATACCGGTGGTTAAGCCTACATATCCACCACCCACAATTGTTAACCTCATCTCTCTTCCTCCACAAGTTCAAGCTCTATCTTACCCCTCTCTTCATCAACCATCACAATCCTCACTCTGACCACATCACCCAATCTGAAAACCTTTCCTGTTCTAACCCCAACGAGCCTATGAGCTGGCTCATCGTAAATGTATTGATCATCGGTAAGCGTGCTTATACTTACAAGTCCCTCCGTAAGATACTCCTGCAGTTCTACGAAAAAACCGAAAGGAACCACACCCGTTATTATCCCTCTAAGGGTCTCGCCCAGATGTGCTTTTATAAGCCTCACTTTAAGTAAGTCTATAGCTTCCCTCTCCACATCGTCTGCGAGTCTTTCCCGCATAGAAAGATGCTGTCCAACCATCTCAAGGTAGGAAACAGTTTCCTCATAAGGCACATCCTCCCCCCTTATGGCTTTTTTGAGTAACCTGTGAACTATTATATCCGTATAGCGTCTTATAGGTGAGGTAAAGTGAGCGTAGTGTTCCAATGCGAGTCCGAAGTGTCCTACATTGTGTGGTGAGTAATAAGCTCTTTTCATGCTTCTCAAGGTTAAAAACCTCACCAAGTTTTCTTCAGGTCTACCTTCAAAATCCTCTATTATCTTTTGAAAGAATTTGGGTTCAAGAGAAAATCCCTTTATCCTGTATCCGAGACCGGAAAGTATCTCAAGTAGATTTTTTACCTTTTCCGGATCGGGCTTTTCATGCACCCTGTAAAGGCACGGATATCCCATATGATCCAGATGCATAGCCACAACCTCATTTGCCGATATCATAAAATGCTCTATGATCCTGTGGGTTACGTGTCTCTCATAAGGAACTACCGCTACAGGTTCTCCAAATTCATCCACTACAACCTCAGACTCAGGAAGGTCAAAATCAATGCTCCCCTTCTCCCAGCGCTTTTTAGCTAATATTCTGTACAGATCCTCCATAAGCCTTAAGGGTTTCACAAGGTGTGGATACTTTTCTTCAAGAGCGGGATCACCTACTATGAGCTTGAGAGCTTCGTCATAAGTGAGGCGTGCTTTGCTTCTTATCACACTCTCGTATATATCGTAGCTTAGCAGATTTCCCTTATTGTCAAAGAGCATTTCGCAGGTGAATGTAAGTCTGTCCTCATTGGGTTTTAAACTACATACATCGGAGGATAGTCTTTCCGGAAGCATGTGCAGAGCTCTATCCGGAAGGTAAAAGGTAAAACCCCTTCTTAAAGCCTCTTTATCTATATGAGAACCTTCTTTTACGAAGTAAGATACGTCAGCTATATGCACCCACAGTCTATAATGCCCTTCAGGGGTATGCTCTATAGCTACCGCATCGTCAAAATCCCTTGCCCTTTCTGGATCTATGGTAAAACACACCTGATCCCTCAGATCCCTCCTCTTTAGTTCTTTCTTTATATTCAGCTTGATCTTCTGAGCCTCTTTTAGCACTTCGTCAGGATAAGATATGGGAAGGTCGTACTTCCTAACGAGTAAGTCTATTATCAGAACCTTCTCTTCGGGATGTCCTATCACCTCTTTTACGTATCCTTTTGCAGGAGTACCATCTTTGGGATACTCTTTTATGCGAACCACAACTATGGTATCTCTTTTTAGGTTTTCACACTCTTCTTTACTCAGCTGTATTTTCTGATGAGGGCTTTCGTAAAGAGGTACACCATAGCAGGTCTTACCCTTTATTATCTTGCAAATTATTTCCTTTTTGCCCCTTTTTAATACCTTGATTATCCTGATCTCTTTTTTCCCCTTAAACTCAACTATCCTCGCCTTTACCACATCACCCCCAAAAACTTTGACCATCTCAAAAGGTGGTATATATATATCCTTTTTACCCTCACCTATCTGAAGGAATCCAAATCCAGCCGGATAAGGGATCACTGTACCGGTGACTATTTCCTCTTCAGTGAGTTTATATCTTCCCCTTTCTACAGTTATTTTGTTGGCTTTTTTTAGTGACTTTAGGAGTTTTTTAAGCAGTTTCCTGTCTTCTCTTCCAAGCCCAAGCTCTTTGAGTATCTGTTCAAAGTGCAAGGGTTTTTGGGATTTTTTTAGCAGATCAAGAACCTCATTCTCTGTTATGTGATCTTGTGCCATTTTAGAAGAGAATTATATAATAAAACAGAAACCTCTATGGTCAACAGGAGCTTTTTCTACGGTGAGGGTCTTTTTGAGACTATACTGTACATGGGAAGGACCAAAAAGCTCATGCGTCATTACGAGAGACTCTCAAAGAGCGCAAGATACTTTAGCATACCTTGCCCTGATTTTGAAACCTTCTTCCGAAAGATAGAGGCAAAAGTTAAAGGCAGAAAGAACGCGTATGTGAAGGTATGTCTCGCATCTTATGGTGGACCAAGACACTACGAGCTTCCATCAAAGGGGGAACTGAAGATTTTCGTATACAAATACAAACCTGTATATGATCCCGCACATATTTGTATATCGCGCATAGTAAGACACTCTTCGGATCCAATTATCAGGCACAAAACCCTCAACTATCTCTTGAACCTGATAGTAAAGAGGGATGCCATACAAAGGGGTTATTACGATGGTTTAATACTGAATGAGGGCGGTTACATAACCGAATGCTCTTCGGCTAATATCATACTCGTAAAAAAGGATACATTCTATACACCTCACAGGGAATCCGGTCTCCTTTTTGGTACTACACTTCAAACCATTATGGATAAAGTCAAAGTGGAGGAAGTACCCTTAAGACTTGATGACGTATTCGGGGCTGATCATATCTTTTTAACCAACAGCTTGATAGGTATTTTACCCGTTAGAAAGCTGGAAGATAGGGATTTCCTTATAAATTGGGACCTTGCCTTATATCTCAAAAAGCTAATTGAGGAAGAAAACGTGGAATGAGACTTTATATATGTGGCAAATGGATAGGGAAAGGGGGTATCTATGAAGCACGCATAAAAAGTGTGAGTTTTATGGAGGATATAAAGGGACTTTCCTTGAGGGACTTTCCCTATTTCCTTTTAGTGTCTTATCATGTAGCAAGTCAAACATTGAAGCTTCCCATAAAGAGTTCTTTG
>JBEULM010000008.1 GCA_041287335.1 Hydrogenobacter sp. | reverse complement strand
CCACGTAGCTTCAACCCAAAGATGAACAACCCACCACCACCAAAATTGATCAACAGATATGTTTGGTGTGAAGAACATGCCAGCAAGGTAAAGACCAAAGAGAAAGGCAAGGTCAACGATAAGAACTCCCAAAATGCCTGTTATTCTCTTACTTGCCAGAGTTGTAGCTATCACGTTATAGGCAACTATCATGGCAACGGCAACTATGCTTATGTCTGCCCATCTGGGCGCTTCTATGTACTCTCTCCCTTCAGTTATAAACCACAGAGTAAAAAGGTCTCCTTTACCAAACTGCTTTAGAAGATAGACCAGCACAACTATGGCAACCGCTATCACAAAAGCAAAGTAAGCGAGCTTTCCAAGTTTTATACCCACCACTTCCCTTTGCGTCTCAATGGGTAAAAACCAATAAATACCTCCCAAAAAACCCATCAGAAGCCAGATCACCATAGCGTTTATATGCATCATCCTGTTTGTCATAAAATTGAGCGTTCCGTAGAGAAAATCGGGATTAATAAATTGGTATGCAGCTATGAGTCCAAAGAGCAGTTGAGCACCAAAGAGTGCTATAGCTGTCCAAAAGTACCAAAGAGCCAGCTTTTGAGATTCGTAAAGTCTTTCCATGATAAGACCTCCTCACTGTGATACTTTAACTTCTGGGAAATTGGCAGGAAAGCCGTTTGTATCTATAGCGGACATCCACTTAAGATAAGCGACTACCGCCGTTGCTTCATCTTCAGATAACTTCAGATTAGGCATTCTCCTCACCCAGGTAGGATATTTATCGGGGTTCATCAAAAAGACTCTTATAGCTTCTTCCTTGGTTTTGGCACCAGTCATTGGCATGAGCTGTTTCTCCCACTTGGGATCAAGCCAAGCCTTTGTAAGATCAGGTGCGTAGTAAGCTCCGTTTCCAAGCAACGTGTGGCAATCCATACAGTTTCTGCTTTGTATAACAAGCTTACCTTTAGTTACGAGTTTTTCAGCATCCTCTTCGCTCCATATCTTACCGAATAGACCCACCTCTTTACCAAAAACTGGTTCCATAGCCATCCTCTCTGCATTGTAAACGTAACCTATTTCCCTATTGATAACTGAAGGTGAAGGTACCCTCTTACTGCCCATACTTATCTTCCTTGATGTGTCAACGGTGAGTATAACTAAGGTTGCAGCCATTACGCTACTTGTTATGATAGCGGTAACTTTCCAAAAGCCAGGTTCAAGCCAGTGACGTCCACGTGCTAATATAAGGCTCACAACTATGGAGATGAACAAGGTTGCAATTACTACCTCCAGCCACCCTACATTCATGATTCACCTCCTGTAAGTATTTACTTACCAACTATCTATTAATAAATTTATGACCCCTTTATATCTTTGTCAAGTTAGCCGTCCTCCTTTAACCAATGCACCCTTGATTCCGATAACTGTAGCTGTCTTACCGCCTGCGTATTCAAGAGCTTTGACAAAAGATCCTGCATCAAGGAAGAGTTTTCCATCTTTGTCCATAAATTACCTGTTTGGAGCAACCGCCATGAGTTCAAGATCTTCCGTATTCAGGTTATGATATGTGAAGTTTGTATGCGCATCCGCAATCACTACATACTCAACTGGGTAAGTCTCAAGCTCAGTAAATTCTTCTTTTACCTCGTCAGTGGTCAAAAGATACGCACTCGCCCTTCTTCTTAACAAAAACTCCTTAGTAACCCTTAATGCGGTGAAAACCTCATCTTCTTTTACATCAAAACCCAGGTTTTTGAGTCTTTCAAAGAGCTTTCTGGAAAGTATTCTTGTTGTAAAGGTTTGTAAGAGCCTGCAAAGTACCTTCTATAACTTCATCCCTTTACAAAGCACACTATCAATATCCAAGAGTACAGCCTTCAAACTCATACTTAAAATGTAGCCCCAAAAAAGGGGTAAAATTCAGAAGATAAATCCTGCCTCCACGCCGAATCTGGTTTGGTTCTTCTTGCTGTTTACCGTAAAGGGCTTATCAGCCTTTACGTAAGATATCTCTCCCCTTACAAAAAGAGGTCCTTTCGTGTAAGCAGGTGTCAGCGTAAAAGTCCAGCCCTTGTTACCATCACCGAGTCCTACCAAATCAATACCACCACTATCCGAATTATCTTTTACGTACTCAACTCTTCCTGAAACTTTAAAAGGTTTAAGGTCATAAGAGAAATGAATACAGCCACCGCTTGCCTTTGCCTTTTCTGGCACACCTGCTTCGCTGCTTTTTGGGGCTTCCACGTACATAAGATCGGCTCCAAGTGAAAGTTTATTTAGGGTGTAGCTTGCAACAACGTTGAACTCCCTTTTGTTTGCTGGAACTGCGGTAGAATTAGGTCTGGCATTTTTATCTGGCAAGAGCATGTTGAAAGATATAGAACCATCTTTCACAGGCGTGATTCCAAAGCTCGCTTCAATAGCTGGTTTGGCATGTGTTGTGCTGAGAGTATAAAAGCCATCGTTTACACCCATTTTTAAAAAGAACAGCTCAGAAGTGTATGTGAGTCTCACACCGTTGTTTATAACAGGTTGCATGTTCCATATGAGACCTCTTTGGATGTAGTTGTTAAGGTATGTAAAAGCTGATTCGTAACCTATGATGGTGGGAAGTTTACCGACTTGAAGTGAAAGACCTTTGACTGGAGCAAACTCAAGATAAGCGACAGGCAATGCGCTGAAAAGATCCGTATACTCGCTTGTCTTTAGTATTCCTACACCTACTACAGGCGTGGAGTAAGCTCCTCCCATAATGGTAAAACCTATAGGATCTGCAGATTTGGATATGGTGAGGATCGCAGAACCAATATCGTATCTTGTCTTTTTGTCGGCTCCAACTTTGTTGTTGGTGTAAATTCCGTAACCTGTTATAGACCCGCCTATGTTGAGGGTGCCTAAGAAGTCCGTCTTCAACTCTAAGGCATTAGCGATGCTAAAGCCTCCTAAGGTACTGAGCAGAAAAACTGACCTTTTCATGATATATACCTCCTTTGATTTTTAATTCCCTAAAAAAAGGAGCAGGAAGGACCTAAAGGCTTGCCTTTAGGTCACGTTGTAAGCATTTTCACCGTGCTGAGACCTGTCCAATCCAACTATCTCCTCCTCTTCTTTTACTTTCAAACCCACCAAAATCTTTACAACTACAAGGATTATGAAGGTTAATACAGCATCGTAAAGTATAGTGGTACCAACTGCAGCGAGCTGTATAATCACTTGTCCGGGATTACCGTAAAGTAAACCCTTTCCTGCCTCGTTTATAGAAGGATCCGCAAATACCCCAGTGAGTATGGCTCCCAGTATACCTGCAATACCGTGAATACCAAACACATCAAGAGCATCATCGTAACCCAGTTTGTGTTTCACTACGGCAACCATAAAGTAGGGAATCACACCTGCCAGTATACCTATGACGATCGCACCTATCACGTTTACGAAACCTGCCGCTGGCGTTATGGCAACTAAACCAGCAACAGCGCCTGATGCAAGTCCAAGCAAGGTAGGCTTCTTAGCATGTAACCATTCGGTAAGCATCCAGGAAAGAGCTGCCATTGCAGTCGCCGTGTTGGTATTCAGAAAGGCTGCGGCAGCAAGACCATTGGAAGCTACTGCAGAACCTGCGTTAAAGCCAAACCATCCAAACCAAAGTAAACCAGCACCTATGACTACCATAGGCAGATTACTTGGAATAAGACTTATATCCTTTCTTCTGCCTAAAAGTAACGCACCTACAAGTCCCGCAATACCCGCATTTATATGAACCACAGTACCACCAGCAAAATCCAAAGCACCGAGCTTCGCTAAAAATCCTCCACCCCATACCCAGTGGGCTATTGGGACGTAAACCAGACTCATCCAGAGGATGCTGAAAATCACCCATGCGGAAAACCTGATCCTCTCTATATAAGAACCACTTATGAGAGCTACTGTTATTGCTGCAAAGGTAAGCTGGAAGACTACAAAGATAAACTCGGGTATGGTTCCTTGAAGACTTTTAACATCCACACCTTGAAGAAGGATCTTAGAAGGACTTCCTATGATACCGTTTATGTCAGTATTGAAGGCGAGACTGTAGCCGTACAGTACCCATAACACAGATACAATACAGTATGTTACAAAAGACATGGCTATAGTGTTAAGTGTGTCCTTCCTCTTTGCCATACCTCCGTAAAATATGGCAAGTCCCGGCAGAGTCATAAGCATAACAAAAGCTGTAGCTACGATCATCCATGCAGTGTCACCAGTATCAAGCTTAGGCTGTGTTTCTTGTGCAAAGGATAGGCTGATGAGAAGCAATGGTATAATACTTCCTACGCGACGCATCTTCGTTCCTCCTTCGCCCCACCCTTCAGAGGGCGGGGCTACCTTTTTTTAATCGCTTAAACGTCAAAATAAAGCTCAAATTCCTTAGGATGAGGTATGAACCTTATCTCGTCTATCTCCTTACGTTTTGATTCTATCCAGAGTTGTATGAACTCTTCGGTAAAAACACCGCCTTTGAGAAGAAACTCGTAATCTCTCTCAAGAGCTTTTAGAGCTTCATCCAACGAACCTGGTAGCTGTGGGATATCTTTAAGTTCCTCTGGAGGCAGTGAGTATATATCTTTATCAAAGGGTTCTCCGGGATGGATGCGGTTTTCTATACCATCAATCGCTGCCATAAGTATGGCAGAAAAAGCAAGATAAGGGTTACACGTAGGATCTGGGAAGCGTATTTCAATCCTCTTTGCTTTTGGAGATTGAGAATACATAGGGATCCTTATACCTGCGGATCTGTTCCTTGCCGAGTAAGCCAGCCTTACAGGAGCTTCAAACCCCGGAACTAGTCTGTGATAGGAATTTATGGTGGGGTTTGTAAAAGCGGTAAGCGCTGGTCCGTGCTTTAAAATACCTCCTATGGCGTAAAGACACGTTTCGGATACTCCAGCATACTCAGATCCTGCAAAGAGATTCTGCCCCTCCTTCCATATGGAAAAGTGCGTGTGCATACCAGATCCGTTATCGTTGGGGAGTACCTTTGGCATAAAGGTGGCATACTTTCCATACTTGTGTGCTACCATCCTCACTACATACTTATATATAAAGAGCTTGTCAGCTTGGTTCACAAGAGAGTCATAGCGAATGTCTATCTCACCTTGTCCTGCGGTGGCAACCTCATGGTGGTGAAGCTCCACCACTATGCCAAGCTGGGACATTATGGATACCATTTCGTTCCTCAGATGGTGAACCTTGTCAAGGGGTGGCGCCGGAAAGTATCCCCTTTTGTGGGGTATCTTGTAGCCCGAAGAAGTTATTTCCCTGTTCCACCAACCTTCCTCCGAATCTATCTTCCAGAAGGCGTAATTGGCAGATGTTCCAAATTCCACAGAGTCAAATATAAAGAACTCAGCTTCTGGTCCATAGTAAGCTGTATCTCCTATACCTGTTTGCTTTAGGTACTGCTCAGCTTTTTGAGCTATGTAGCGTGTGTCCCTTCCGTAGCGCTCTCTCGTTATTGGATCGTATATGTCACATATCATTACAAGAGTCTTTGGTTCTATAAAGGGATCTATGAAGGCTGTAGAAGCATCGGGAAAGGCGAGCATATCCGATTCGTGAATGGACTGCCAACCCCTTATGGAAGATCCGTCAAAGCCTCTTCCGTTCTCAAAGGTGTCTAAAGACAGCTCATAGGCTGGTATGGTCAAGTGTTGCCACTGACCAAAGGGATCCGAAAACCTCAGATCCACGTACTGGATACCTTCCTGCTCAATGAGGTTTAAAACCTCTGCTGGTGAATATTTGGGCATGGTTGACCTCCTTTATAGAATTTCATATTGCTTGCTCACCTCTTTCTCCTGTCCTTATACGGACTACCTCCTCAATGGGTATTACGAAGATCTTTCCGTCTCCCACCCTACCCGTTTGAGCGGTTTTAGCTATGGTTTCTATCACCTTTTCTACATCCTCATCTTTTACTACTACCTCGATCTTCACTTTGGGCAAAAAATCAATTACGTACTCGGTACCCCTATAAATTTCCGTGTGTCCCTTTTGCTGACCAAAGCCGCGCACTTCTGTGACCGTCATTCCACCTATACCAAGCTCTACAAGGGCATCTTTTACCTCGTCCAGTTTGAAAGGCTTGATTATAGCTTCCACCTTCTTCATGCTCAACCTCCTTTTTCTATTTTTGCAAAGAGCGTGCCAAAACACACCCTTCGCAGAAGCTTTATTTTATTACCTTTTTGGAGCAAAGCTATACCTTCTGTATGTAAAATTGTTTACATTTTTGCTAATATGTTAACTCGCTTTCCGGGCAGTACCTTATCTCAATAGTTGTGTGAACTATATTGTCTACACCTTCAATGAGCTTCAGATAATCTTCTACAGAGCGCTCCTCGCTTGTAGTTATGCTAAGTATACACGCATACTTATCGTGGTGTATCCTGAGTAAGTGTATGTCATGAACTTTGCTTATTTTATCTTCCTCTATCCTTTTTATAAGTTCTTGAACTATAGGTGATGACATTTCCCTATCAAGGAGTATTTTGGATGTATCCCTTACAAGACCATACGACCAGCTGATGATTACAAAAAAACCAGCTATACCCGAAAGAGGATCCAAATACCACATACCCAGATACTTACCTCCCAACAAAGCACCTATAGCTAAAAAGGAGGTAAGCGCATCAGCAAGTACGTGAAAGTACGCAGCGCTCAGATTAAGGTCGTGATCGTGATGCTCTTCATGTGATAGGATAAAGGCGCTCATAAGGTTGACAAAAAGTCCTGCAAAAGCAACCAAAAGAGCCTCTTCATATCTTATATTCTCTTTCCTTATAAACTTCATTACGGCTTCCTCAAGTACAGAGAAAGCCATAACGCTTAGTATAACCGCACTAGTGTATGCTCCAAGAACCTCCACCTTCCATGTGCCAAAAGAGAAGCTAACATCCTTTGACCACTTTCTCGCAAGTATATAAGCACCCAGAGCTATACCGAAAGCTACCGCATGAGTACCCATATGTATACCATCAGCAAATAGAGCAACAGAACCAAAAATGTATCCCGCAATAACTTCAACGACCATGAAGATCAGCGTCATTACAAATACGAGGAGCATCCTACCTTCCGTTTTTTTCTTAGGTGTGTGAAATACGTGCTTGTGTTTGCAAAAGGACTTCTCCATGAAATTATAAAATATCTCTCCTAAGACTTTTCTTAGGTGAAGGAGATCATTCACTTTATATACACGTAGGTAATTATCCTATCTTTACTTTTGTCTCTCCTGTAAGATGGGTACTTGGCGTTACAGATAGTACACACGTTAAGTTTCACAAATTTGTGTATGCCGGATTTTTTTAGTCTCAAAACGGCTTCCTCTTGTATATCCAAAAAGAAAGAACCGCTCTTGTAGTGGATATAGGAAAAAAGGTCCTTAAACCATGCCTCCACTTGATAACAGCAAGCTTTCGCCGAAGGACCTACAAAAGCTACAACATTTTTTAAGGGTTCAAAACTTTTAAAGACCTCTACTGCCTCTTCAATTATCCCTTCTTTTAGACCTTTCCAGCCTGCATGTATCACCCCTACGGTAAAATGCCCCAAAAGAGCTATAGGTGCACAGTCAGCTGTTTTTACTCCAATCCTCACACCTTTGAGTTGTGTAATTATAGCATCCCCCTCTACCTCACCATTCGTGAGTTTTTCAAACACATATACCTTGTTTGAGTGCGTCTGTTTTAAAGTAAAGATCTTCTCTTTACCCTCACAAAACTTTACACCTACAATCGCATTGCCCACCCGTAGAAAAAATATCAGGTTAGCTTCTTCGCTTTCTCCAATGCTTTGTGTACACATTCTATCAGTATACCGGAAAAAGCTCTATCTTCAAGTACCTTTATACCTTCAACGGTAGTTCCGCCTGGAGATGCTACTTTGATTATCCACTCTTCGGGATGACCTTCAAACCTCTTTAAGATTTCACAGCTACCCAAAACAGTATCAAGCACTATACTTTTGGACATCTCGTAAGAAAAGCCTTCCCTTATACCTGCAGTTATCAGAGCAGAGATAAACTTAAAGACAAAGGCTGGTCCCGAACCTGCCAAAGCCGTAAAAGCATCTATAAGTTCCTCACCTATTTCGTACAGACTACCACACGATGAGAAAAGATCCTTGAACTCTTCCTTTTCCTGATCTTTAACTTCCGGACTGCAGATGTATGCTATGGCGCCCTTTTGAACAGCCACATTTATATTAGGCATGGCCCTCACTATCTTTTTTTTACCTATAAACTTTTCTATACTGTTTAGAGATAGACCTGCAACTATGCTGACAAGGATTTTATCCTTTAAAGTATCTTTAAGCCTTTCCAGTACTGCCATCGCATCCTTAGGTTTCACGGCAAGGAGTACAAATTTAGACTCATCTACCAAAAACTTCAGATCTTTTGCAACACCAAAACCTTCCTCCGCCGCTCTTTTCATCTTTTCTTCGTTTGTATCGTACACTATTACCTGCAGAGCTTTTTCTTTCAATCCTTTTGCGAAGCTACTTCCCATGTTACCATAACCGATAATTCCAACCCTCATAGTAGAAGGCATTATATTACACAATTCGGATAGAATATATCTATGAGCTTGAGGATATACAACACCCTGAGCGGTAAGCTTGAAGAGTTCGTCCCACTAAATCCCCCCAAGGTGTTTATATACACATGCGGAGTGACGGTTTATGATGATTCTCATGTGGGTCACGGCAGAAGTCTCATAGTTTTTGATGTATTCAGGAGGTATTTGGAGCATCTAGGCTACAGGGTAAAGTTCGTAAGGAACTTCACTGATGTGGATGACAAAATTATAAATAGAGCAAGGGAGGAAGGTGTGGACTTTATGACAGTAGCCAACAGATACATAGCCAGCTACTATGTAGATATGGAAAATATAAGGGTCAAGCCTGCGGATGTGGAGCCGAGAGTAACTGAACATATAAAGGAGATAGTAGAAATAATAGAAAACCTCATAAAAAAGGGGGTTGCTTACGAATCGGGAGGCGATGTTTACTTTTCTGTGAAAGCGTTCCCCGATTACGGAAAGCTATCCAAAAGAAGCACAGAGGAACTTGAGGTCGGAGCAAGGATAGAACCATCAGAAAAGAAGAAAGATCCACTTGATTTTGCACTGTGGAAGTCTGCAAAAGCAGGCGAACCTGCATGGGAAAGTCCCTGGGGGTTAGGAAGACCGGGATGGCATACTGAGTGTGTGGCTATGATCTTCAAACATCTCGGAGAAACCATAGATATACACGGTGGAGGTTTAGATTTAGTCTTTCCTCATCACGAGAACGAAATGGCTCAAGCCGAGGCTCTTACAGGTAAACCATTTTCCAGATACTGGATGCACAATGGACTCGTTACCGTTGGTGGGCAAAAGATGTCCAAGTCCTTAGGGAATTATATAACGCTCAAAGAAGTGTACAGCAAGTATCATCCGGATATTCTCAGACTTCTCGTCCTATTTACACACTACAGGAGTCCTCTTGACTTTTCTTGGGAGAAGATGGATGAAACTAAGAGAGCTTACGAAAGGATAAGGCACGCTATAGAGGACCTTGAAACCCTAAAAAATCTTGAGATTGTAGAAGGCAAAACTTCAAGCCAGCTATACGATAAGGTGAAGGAGGCGGAAGAAGCCTTTTTTGAAGACCTGAGCGATGACTTTAATACACCTTCAGCTTTGTCACGTATGTTTAATCTCGTAAGTGAGCTTGGTAAAATAAAGAATAAAGCACTTTCCGAAAAAAGGCTAAACAGCCAAGATTTAGAAGCTTATGAGTTTGCAGTTAATTCCATACTCAAACATACAAAGGGTATATTTGGACTTTTTGAAGATCTATATCCAGAGAGACCTGTAAAGGAAATCGTCAAAAGAGAGCTTGAGGCTGGACAAGTGATAGATGCGAGTTTAATAGAGCTTCTCATAGAGGTGAGAAACATGGCAAGGATGGAGAAGGTTTTTAAGATAGCGGACTACATAAGAGATAAGTTAAAAGAATTGGGTATAACGCTTGAAGACACACCAGCTGGAACCAAGTGGAGGAAGTTATGAGAGTGCTTAGCGGTATGAGACCTACTGGAAAACTACACCTTGGGCATTATTTTGGGGTTATAAAAAACTGGGTAAGCCTTCAGGACAAGCACGAAACCCTCTTCTTTGTAGCTGACTGGCATGCTTTAACTACCGCATACAAAAAAACCTCCGAGCTTCAAGAAAACATAAAGGAAGTTATGCTTGACTGGGTTGCTTTAGGTCTTGATCCAAAAAAGAGTATACTCTTCATACAATCTAAGGTGAAAGAGCATGCAGAACTCTTTCTGCTGTTTAGCATGATAACACCGAAAAGCTGGCTTGAGTGGAACCCCACATACAAGGATATGAAATATAACCTTCTGAAGATATCCGACATGGAGATACAGTTCAGAGGAGGTATGAGGGATCTCGTAAAAGAGTTTGTATCAAAGCTACCTTATAAAGTTGAAGATTTTGAGGCACTTGAAGAACTTATCCTTGATGAGGTGTCCGAATCTTTCGTGAAAGCGGTCTTTGATGGATACTTGGAAAGTGAAATGCTCAAAGAGCTTAATGTGTCCAAAAGGGACTTTTACGATACTGACACATACGGTTTTTTAGGTTACCCCGTACTTCAAGCGGTTGACATACTAATATACAAAGCTAACGCAGTACCGGTAGGTGAGGATCAGCTTCCCCACATAGAGCTAACCAGAGAAATAGCCAGAAGGTTTAACTACCTTTACGGTGATACCTTTCCAGAACCGGAAGCGCTCCTTACAGAAACTCCCAAACTCGTGGGTATAGATGGTAGAAAGATGAGTAAGTCTTACAACAACGCCATATACTTTGCGGACAGTAAGAACGAGGTTGAACAAAAAGTTATGAGATTCTTCACAGATCCCCAAAAACTCAGGAAGGGAGACCCAGGAAGACCCGAGATATGCCCCGTATTTATGTATCATAAACTCTTTACCCAAGATGAAAAGGTTCTTGAGATAGAAAGGGATTGTAGAAGTGGAAAGCTTGGCTGTGTAGAATGTAAGAGGATCATGTTTGAAGGGCTTGAGAAGGTTCTTGAACCCATAAGAGAGAAAAGAGAGAATTTAAGAAAGGACATGAAACATTTAGAGGATATATTTGACGAAGGTTCTGAGAAAGCAAGGAACATTGCTTCAAAAACACTTGAAGAAGTTAGGGAAAAAATGAATCTCAAATGATGCTGATTTTATTTGTCATCCTTCTCCTGTATGTAGCGTATCTGATCCTCTATCCATTCAAATGGGTAAAAACTCATAAAGTAAAGCCTACATATTGGCTACCTGATTTTTACATTTACTCTTACCAGTTTCACATACATACGCAGTTTTCCTACGACTCTTTAGGTAAGCCAGAAGATGTGATAAGAAGCATGCGGTTGGAGGATATAGATTACGCTATAGTGACAGATCACGACACAGATGCCATAAAGCAAATATGCCATGATCCCAAGGTAATTGTTGGCATAGAGAAAAAGATAACCGATGAAAAGGGAAATATTCTTGGAGATATAATCAGTGTAGAAAATTTAAGGGTTGTAGCCCATCCTTTCAAGGAAAAGTACAGATGGAAGTTAGCTAAAGATGAGGATCTTTTAGTTGAGATAATAAATCTCAAAGATGCTTTACTTGAGGATAAATTTAGATTCTTTTTGTTTCTACTGCCTACAATTTTCTCCTACCCTATCCTTAAAGAAAAGTCCGTAACACTTTTGCGTAAGGTTATAGATGTAGATAGCTATGCTAAGGCTTATTTGAAAGATGGATGGAAAAATCCAGTGATGGGTGGGCTTGATCACCATGTTAAAATATATATAAGGGAGGTAGGAATGCGCTTTCTTTTTCCAAGTTACAGATTCTCTTTTTTGCTAATGAGAAATTTTCTACTTTCGGATAGGGAAATAGATCACGGTAAAGACTTCGTTAATGCCATAAAGAGAAATTTATCTCTGATCTCCTTTTATCCTAAGCCATCATTTATATGGGTTGAGGATAAAAAAGTTTATATTCAGACACCTTACGAAAACTCCCTTATCATCGTAGAAGGAAATCGCAAAACATCCTTCGAAGGTAGTTATGCTCATGTCGAGTTGAATGATGATACATACGTTCTATACGCATACAAGTACCTTTTTAGAATAGGGAAATTATATTTAGGACTTAGTCCCCTCTTTATAACCGCGCTTGAGGTGAGGAAATATGGAAAAGCCTTTACCGGAGGACATAAAGGAGAGGATCCTCAGAAAAGTTAAAAATAAAGCTCTTGCAGAGAGGGCTTTTGAGTATGTAAAGATAGTTGAGAGAGAAGATGGTAGTCTCTACGTAAAAGAAGACTTTAACGAGACGGATCATCATGCATTGTGGTTTATGGTCTTAACCGTTATGAATTATGCACAGAGGCTTTTGAAGGGGGAGGATATAGATGACTTATGATCAATATCTGGCTATAGGATTTGCTGTGCTTTTTGCATCCTTAACTGTCGCTTTTAAAAATAGTGTGACAAAACGACTCTCTGCCATATTCAGCGTTTCTTTTATGCTCCAGGCGGTTACTGGTTTTTTCAATAATAAACCTGTCGGTCTTTTATTGCTCTTTTACAGTTACCTGCTACTTTCCATAGCTTTCTTTTACGGTGTGTCTCTGACCAAAACTATGAGATCCCTCAAAAACAAGGCTTATACTGATACACTTACACAGGTCAGTAACAGAACATTTTTGGAGGACGTATTAAAAAGAGAGCTTAAAAATTACGAAAGGCTGGGTGTAAATTACTGCGTACTTTTTGTGGACCTATACAATTTTAAAAAGATCAACGACACTTACGGTCATGCCACAGGGGATCAAGTTTTGGCAGAAATGGGTAAAAGACTCAAGAGACATGTAAGATCCGATGACTTTGTTGTAAGGTACGGAGGTGATGAATTTCTCATAGTTATGAAAGATGTTAATGAGGATAAAATAAACTCAGTTATAGATAGGCTAAGAGCCTATCTTACCTTTAATGTGGGTGATATTTTTGTAAAAGCAAATATAGGATATGCCTTTTACCCCAAGGATGGGAATGATCTGGACCAGCTTATCAGAATAGCAAGTATACGTATGTATGAAGATAAAAAACTATACGAAAAAGGTGAAACGAGCTGATATAGTTTACTTAAAAAAGGGGACGTGCGGAGGATGGAGTACGAACAAGTTTTGTATATTGTATTAGGATTTTTATTGATAACATTTGCTTTTTTTACAAGATCCTTTATAGTTCTCATCTGTGGTTTTTCTCTCATAGGGCTTTGGCTAGAACACGGTATCATTTATATTAATATGCTTACATACACCATATTCTCACTGCTTTTACTACTTCAAGGATATAAGATAAACAGACTGTCTAAAAGGAAGGCTACGATAAAAGATCCTATTACAGGAGTTTATTCAAGACGTTTCTTTGAGGAATATTTAAAAGAAGAAATTAAAAAAGCTGGCAGATTTGGGAAAAAGTTTGTTATCCTTTTCATGGATTTGAATGATTTCAAGATGATAAATGATACATATGGGCATTATTTGGGAGATCACGCTTTGAAGATAACGGCTTCAAAGATAAAAGATAATTTGAGAGATTGCGATATAGTCTCAAGATGGGGAGGGGATGAATTTGTCGCAATTCTTCCTGAAACTCCGTGCGGTGAGGTACTTGAGATTATATACAGATTGTATCACAACGTGAGTTACAGTATTGGCACATTTAAGATAACCTTAAGTATAGGTTATGCATGTTATCCTGAGCATGGGCACACTTTAGACGAGTTAATACAGGAAGCAGACAAAAGCATGTATAAGGCAAAAATTGTTTATAAAGAGATGAAGAGGGGTTTGCGATGAAAACTCTTATATCAAAATAGTGATACAAAAAAGAGGAATGAGAGGAAAAGCCCCCAAAGTATCACAAAAAGCTTAACTTTTTTTCTCTCAAACTTAAGGGATATTTTTGCACCTGCATAACCTCCTAAAGCAAAACCCAACATCATCAAAAGCGCATACTTCCATATTACATGACCACTGAAGAGAAAGTAACCTGAAGCTATGCCGTTTATGAGCATACCTAAGATATTTTTTATGCCGTTAGCTACATGTATGTCAGCAATCCCCAACATGCCAAAAGATGCAAGCATGATTATACCTATACCTGCGCCGAAATAGCCTCCATACAGAGATGTAAAGAATTGTATGAAAAATACGGAAATTGGAGAGTTACCCTCTAAACATTGTTTGGTATATGCCACTAACCGATCATTCAGAGCAAGCAGTATTGTAGCGAAGAGAATCAGAAAAGGGACAAGGAGTTTAAAAGTATTTGAGGGTGTATTTACGAGCAGGTAAGCACCTACGAGGCTTCCTAATAAGGAAGGTGTAAGTAGTACTTTGAGATATTTTTTGCCATACTTTATCTGTTTTCTAAAGCCTAAAGCTCCTGTAAAAGAGCCGATCCACAAAGATACCGTGTTTGTTATATTTGCAGATACAGGATCCACTCCAAGCCAAACTAAGGTAGGGAAAGTGATAAGTGTACCTCCCCCTGCAACAGCATTAGTTGCACCGGCTAAAAAGGAGGCTATGAAAATCGCAATATGATCGATCATATAATTTTCCCAAATTCCTCAAACTTGAATCTATATGCCCTCGGAAGGAGATGTTTCTGAGGATGCTTGTAACCTATAGCAAGAACAACCGGGACTATTTTCTCTCTGTCTATGTTGAGAAATTCTTTGAGCTTGTCTTCATCAAATCCTTCCATTGCATGAGTTTCAAGACCATAAGCTCTTGCGGTTATCATAACCGTCATACAAAAGAATGCTGTATCTCTTATAGCTTTCCTTTTAGCTTTTTCTTTATCCTTCCATCCTTCAAGTATTCTTTCTCTCAGTGCATCTCTATTTTCCGCAGGGATATAGCCTAAATCTATCCAACTGTCCAGTACTTTATCCACGTGTTCAAAGCCCGCTCTTGTGTTTGCTATAAATACTATGTTTGCTGAAGCATCTTCAACTTTCTGCTGTCCGTAGCATATATCCTTGAGTTGCTTCTTTTTTTCTTTATCTTTGACCACTATAACTTCCCATGGCTGTATGTTGTATCCGGAAGGTGCGGTAGATGAGATCTCAAGTATCTCTTTTATGATCTCATCAGGCACATCTCTTGTAGGATCAAAGAAGGTTATAGATCTTCTCTCACTTATGAGTTTGAGACATTCCTTCATGTCATACCTCCTCAAAGATTGTAATCAAGTATGGCATAAGTTCCCGTGGCATATGCCACGAGATCCTCTTTAGAGTATAGTTCAACCACAGCAAAGGCGACCCTTTTGCCCATCTTTACGACTCTTCCTATAGCTTTCAATTTGCCTTCCTTTGCAGGTTTTAGGTAGTTTATCTTGATTTCAATTGTTACCGCTGTCTTATTCTCAGGTAGGTTTGCTATAACCGCATACCAGCCAGTATTGTCCGCGAGGCTGGAGATCACTCCACCGTGAACAAAACCAAGATGCTGAAGATGATACTTCTGAGTATCTATGGTAAGAACCGCACACTCTTGAGAAAGTTCCTCCAAAGCAGCACCTATATGCTCCAAAAAAGGCAGTTTCACCTCTATCATGGTATGTCAGCAAGTTACAGGAGGTGCCATAAACTCAGGTCCTACAGCCTGTTTAATATGGCTTTTAAGTATCTCGTCTATCAGTTGCATGTCCTGTGATGTGATCCTCCATCCAAAGACTGCAGGTATATCATCCAACTGCTGAGATCTTCTAATACCCCATAAAGCTACACCAAGCTGGCTTTTATCTAAAAGCCACCTAACAGCAAGGTGTATTACACGCTTACTATATCTCTCTCTTGCAAACTTATCAAGTTCTTCCACAGTAGACAGATACTGAGAAAAGAGAGGTTCCTGAAACTTGGGATCTATTTTTCTGAGGTCATCACCTTCAAACATCGTTTTTTTATTTATCTTTCCGCTGAGAAGCCCTCTGCATATAGCTCCATAAAATAACATAAGTATACCCTCTCGTTCGCAGTAGGGTAAAACATCTTTTTCTATATCTCTCTCAAAGAGATTGTAAGGTGGTTGACATACGTGAAGGGGCGCAATGCTCTTAAAAACATCCATCTGTTTAGGAGAGTAATTGCTTACGCCTATAGCTCTTATTTTTCCATCTTCGTAAAGCTTGAGCATGGCTTCAGCTGTTTCCTCAAAAGGTACTTTAGGGTCAGGCCAATGCACCTGGTATATATCTATGTAATCCGTCCTAAGCCTCTTAAGGGATTCCTCAAGCTCTTTAAATATCCTACCTTTACTCGCGTTTCTACATACCTTACCGTCAGGGGTCCACTCTAATCCGACTTTTGTGGCTATTACCACCTTATCCCTTTTTCCATATTCCTTTATAGCCTTACCAACTATCTCCTCTGAAAGTCCAAATCCGTAAACCGGTGCTGTATCTACAAGATTCAATCCCATATCAAAAGCTCTCAAAAGTGCTTTTATTGCGTTTTCTGTGTCTGTACCACCCCACATCCACCCCCCTATCGCCCATGTACCTATGCCCACTCTGGATACTTTAATATCCGTTTTTGGTATACTCACGTATTCAACCATATACCATTCCTCCTCAGAGAAGGCTCTTTACATACTCAGGTGTCATAGGAAGTCTATTAACTTCTATACCGTATCCCCAAAGTAGTGCGTTAGCAACTGCAGGAGCTACAGGAGGAAGCCCTGGTTCACCAACTCCTCCCATCGGACCTTCCCCTTTAACTATGTGAACTTCCACCTGCGGAGATTCAGCCATAGTAAGAAGTGGGTAAGTGTCAAAGTTGAGGCTCTGAGGTCCTTTCTTTGAAAAGCTAACTCTTTCTTTGAGCGCGGCGCTAAGTCCCATATTTATAGCACTCTCCACTTGTGAGATGAGTAGATCGGGATGGACAACAACGGGACCAATGTCTATTGCGCATACTACTCTATGCACCTTTACCTGTCCCGTTTCTTTATTAAGTGAAACTTCCACTACCTGCGCTACATGACTGCCAAAGGAAAAGTGATAAGCCATACCCATAGCTTCTCCGTATTTGGGTTTTTTGCCCCATCCTGCCTTTTGAGCTACAACTTCTATAACTTTCTGCGCCCTTTCATGATTTTTTAGCATTTCAAGTCTCAGATCTACTGGATCTCTTTTACCAGCTCTGGCAAGCCTATCAATGAACGTTTCAAGTGTAAAGGCATTATGCGTACTTCCTACGGACCTCCAAAACCATACAGGAATAGGTAAATCAACCTTAACAAATTCTACATGCACGTTAGGTATATCGTAAAACATATTCTCTATACCTTCCACAGCTGCTCTGTCTATTTTTGAAGGTCTTCCAGCCCACTCAAATACGGCGGGAACGGCTATTTTATGATAAAGGGCTATCAGTTTACCATTTTTGTCAATCGCTCCCTTGAGTAGTGTAGCATTCATAGGTCTGTACCAACCAGATTTTGCATCATCTTCCCTTGTGTATATGAGCTTTACAGGTTTTTTGATCCTTCTTGATATCTCCACAGCTTCCTTTACAAATTCTACATTGGATTTTCTACCGAATCCTCCTCCAAGATACGTGGTATAAACCTCTATTTTGTCCTCAGGTAAACCGGTGACTTCCTTCGCTACTTTTAAAGCCCACGTTTGAGCTTGAATAGGTGCGTATACGATACATCTATCATCCCTTACGTCAGCTACACAAGCCATAGGCTCCATAGTGGCATGATACAGATAAGGAAGCACATAAAGGGATTCCACTTTTATACCTGAGCTAGCGAGTTTCCCTTCGGGGTCACCATCTCTCCTTGCAATCGCTCCACTCTTTTTGAGCATTTCAAGATAGTAACTGTATAGTTTATCATCATCAAAGCCGTCTAAAGGACTCTGTGTCCACTCTACACGCAGCTTCTCCCTTCCAGAAAGCGCAGACTCAAAGGTTTTTGCACATACAGCCACACCAGAAGATACGGGGAATACATCAAGAACACCGCTTAGCTGCTTTGTCAATGATGCATCGTAAGATTTTACCTTAGCACCAAAATAGGGGGGTCTCTCTACTACAGCGTAAACCATGTCTTTGACTCTCACATCTATACCGAATACAGCTTTACCTTCCACTTTATCAGGCGTGTCTATCCTCGGAACTCCTTTACCTATATACACAAATTCGGAAGGATCTTTCAGTTTGGGGTTCTTTGGTACAGGCAGTTTAATAGCCTTTTCCCAAAGTTCACCGTAGCTCAATTTCTTTTTTCCATCAGTGATATATCCGGCATGTGCAACAAGCTTATCCTTAGGTACTTTCCACTCTTTTGAGGCGCTCGTAAGGAGCATGTCTTTCATAGATGCTCCCAAAAGCCGTAAAAATTCATACATGTTCCTCACGCTCGTACTACCACCTGTGAGCTGTGCGCCCATCTTTTTATCTATATAAACGTTACCCGCAGGAGCTGATCGCACTTTCACCCTTTTCCATGGAAAGTCAAGTTCGTCAGCTACTATCATGGCAAGACCTGTATATACACCCTGACCCATTTCTGATTTGTTTATAAGTAAAGTCAGGTAATTATCCTTTGTTATGCTTGCCCAAAGAACTGGCTGAAGTTGTGAAACTTCGGATGCCTTTAAAAGCCTAAAGCCATTAGGTATCAGAAAGATACCTATACCTAAACTGCCCACTTTTAAAAACTCTCTCCTATCTATCATGATTTGACCCCCATAAGTTTTTGCGCTCTTTGTACAGCTTTTAGTATTCTCCCATAAGTCCCACACCTACAAAGGTGGGAGGACATCACGGAGACGATTTCTTCCGTACTTGCTCTGGGATTTCTCTTTAAAAGAGCGTAAGCTTCCACTATCTGTCCAGGCTGACAGTAACCACATTGAGGAACTTCAAGCTCTATCCATGCTCTCTTGATGGGATGGCTGGAGGGTATGCCTTCTATGGTGGTTATTCTCTTTTTGTGAGCTGAGCTGACAGGTGTTATACAGGATCTGATAGGATTTCCTTCCAAAAGCACACTGCATGCACCGCATATACCCTTTCCACAGCCAAATTTTGTTCCTGTAAGCCCAATATGTTCCCTTATAACCCACAGAAGGGGGGTTTTTTCATCTGCGTCAACCTTATACTGCTTACCATTAACATACAGTTCAAACATGATCCATTACCTCCTTATAACCACGCTCTTATATACTGTCTTGGGACTTGAGGCTTTATTCCATGAGCTTTTGCCCACCTCATGGGTAGGTAGGGATCTCTCAAAAATTCCCTTGCCATTGCCACGAGATCAGCCCTTGAGTTGTCTATTATGTCTTCAGCCTGCTCGTAAGTTGTTATTAAACCTACGCTCATCGTCATTATACCAACCTCCTTTTTTATCCTTTCAGCGTAAGGCACTTGAAAGCTCGGGTATGCCTGAACTTTCTCATCCTCCACTATACCTCCCGAGGAGCAATCTATCACATCACAGCCCTCATCTTTTAACCTTTTCGCCAAATGTATGCTATCTTCTAAGTTCCAGCCACCTTCCACGTGATCAACGCATGAAAGTCTTACAAAGAGTGGCATGCTGTCAGGTATTACTTTCCTTATCTTTCGCACTATCTCTACCAAAAATCTTTCTCTGTTTTCTAAGCTTCCTCCGTATATATCGCTTCTCCTGTTAGAAAGAGGAGAGAGGAATTCGTGAATGAGATAACCGTGTGCAGCATGAACTTCAATGATATCAAAGCCTGCAGAGACTGCTCTCTTTGCAGCCTCTTCAAAGGCTTTTTGCACGCTCTGTATATCTTCCTCGTTCATCTCCTTTGGCACATGCCAATCTTTACCGTAAGGTATAGGGCTTGGTGCTATTGCGTGTTTTGAACCTTTCACTTTCCTTTCATCTCTTTCCCATGGTGCATAGTCCTCAGCCTTTCTGCCTGCATGAGCGAGCTGCACTCCTACTTTAGATCCAAAGTTATGGCAAAAATCCACTATCCTTTTGAGTCCTTCTACATGCTCGTCCTTGTAAATACCAAGATCAACAGGGGAGATCCTGCCTCTTGGTTCTACCGCTGTAGCCTCGGTAAATATAAGCCCAGCACCACCCACAGCTCTTGAGCCTAAATGAACCAGATGCCACTCATTAGAAAAACCATCTTCCGAAGAGTACATGCACATAGGTGATACAACTATCCTATTCTTTAGAGTAACACCGCGAATGGTGAGCTGAGAAAAGACGCTCATTTTTTTACCTCCTCGCTTATAGCCATTTTACCCTTTAATTATCTTTTGTCAAGTACTTACAATTTTGTGATATACTTACAAAAAGGTAACTATAGGAGGTGTATTATGAGCGAGTGTCCCATTGAAGTGACACTTAGCGTAATAGGAGGAAAGTGGAAGTTTCTGATCATCAAAGAGCTTATGGATGGACCAAAAAGGTTCTCTCAGCTTATGAGATCCATAAAGGGCATAACCCAGAGGATGCTTACCAAACAGCTTAGGGAACTTGAGCAGGATGGCATAATAAACAGGATACTTTATCCTCAAGTGCCTCCAAAGGTTGAGTATGCTCTCACACCCATAGGCAAAGAGCTAAGGAATGTACTTCTTTCTCTCCACAGTTGGGGTACTCTATACGTGGAGAAAAAAGGTAAGAGCGTAAGTTCAAGCTGTGAAGCGAGATTGTTATATAATGGAGATGAGGAGGTAAAGGATGAAGATTTTGCTATCGGAGGAGGAGATACCCAAAAGCTGGTTTAACATTACTCCATACCTTCCAAGACCTTTAGATCCCCCTATTGATCCCCAAACTGGTAAGCCAGTAAATCCGGAAAAGCTTCTCGCCATATTTCCCGAACCTATAGTGGAGCAGGAAGTTTCCGATGAAGAGTGGATAAATGTGCCTGAGGATGTCCTCAAAGTTTACTCTTTGTGGAGACCTACACCTCTTCATAGAGCGAGAAATCTGGAAGAGTACCTTCAAACACCTGCAAAGATCTTTTACAAAAATGAGAGTGTATCACCGCCGGGAAGCCACAAACCAAACACTGCTGTAGCTCAAGCCTATTACA
>JBEULM010000007.1 GCA_041287335.1 Hydrogenobacter sp. | reverse complement strand
AAGATGCTTAAAGCTTATAAGTATCGCATATATCCGACAAAGAGCCAGAGACAGATTATAGAAAAGGCCTTTGGCTGTGTCAGGTTCTACTGGAACAATGCTCTGGAAATCAAGCTAAAAGCCTTAGAAAGAGGGGAGAAGATACCTCAAGTTTTACCATCAAAACTTAAGAAGGAGTATGAATTTCTCAGAGAAATAGATAGTCTTGCTTTAGCCAACGCACAGCTTCAGCTTGAAAAAGCAATAAAAGACTGGCTAAACAAGAAAACAGAAAAGCCTAAGTTCAAAAGGAAAAAGGACAAGCAGACATATACGACCAACAATGTAAATGGCAGTATATCTGTAGATTTTGAAAGGGAACTTATCAAACTTCCAAAGCTTGGCTATGTTAAAGCAAAGCTACATAGAGTTTTTGAAGGCACTATCAGGTCAGCAACCATTAGAAATACAAAAACGGGTAAATATTTCGTGTCTATTCTTGTAGAAGAAGATGTAAAACCTTTACCTCCAAAAAACAAAATATGTGCCATAGACGTAGGACTTAAGCATTTTGCCACCATTTGCTATTCGGATGGCTACTCAGAAAAGGTGGAAAACCCCAGGTATCTTGTCAAAACAGAAAAGAGGGTGGCAAGAGAGCAGAGGAAACTCTCAAGAAAGCAGAAAGGCTCTAAAAACTATGAAAAACAAAGGCTGAAGGTAGCAAAACTTCATGAGAAAGTCAAAAACCAGAGAGAGGACTTTTTGCACAAGCTGTCCAGAAGGATAGTGAGCGAGAACCAAGCCATTATCCTTGAGGATTTGAATGTGAAAAGTCTTTTCTCTGGCAATCTTTCCAAACACATACAGGACAGCTCATGGAGAAAGTTTTTTGAGTATCTATCCTACAAAGCTTTGTGGTATGGAAGAGAGCTGATTTTTGCGGACAGGTTTTATCCATCTTCCAAGACCTGTCATGTATGTGGATACAAAAATCAAGAGCTTAAACTGAGTGATAGAAAATGGGTTTGTCCTGTGTGTAGCACAAGGCATGACAGGGATATAAACGCAGGCAAAAACTTATTGCTTTATGGGATCGCTCACCTTACGAGCGGTAGGGTTGGACCAACCCGATCTTATGCCTGTGGAGGAGCCAACCGCTCTGTTGAAGCAGGAAGTTCCCACTTCTATAAGTGGGAGTAGTTCACACCATTATAAATCCTCCCGAAAAAGCTTCTACCTGCCTATGGAAGTTTGCAATGATTTATACTTTATGTGAGTTGAAAGGGAGAGAATTTGAAGACACAGCATGCGAGTATTTGCTGTCTTTAGGCTACAGGATAGTTAAAAGAAACTTTCATTGTAGGGTTGGGGAGATTGATATAATAGCGATAGATGGGGAAACACTTGTGTTTGTTGAAGTCAAAGGCTCATCTTCTAATAATTTTGGAGATCCTGCTGAACGCATAAGCAAAAGGAAAATGGAGAGGATCATAAAATGTATAGAGTCGTATATATCCTCCAATACCACAGAAAGTATAAGGATAGATCTCGTGATCGTGAGGGGAAAAGATATTGAACACATAAAAGGTGTTGAGCTATAATGTTAAAGGCATGAAGGTGAGAGTATTGATACTTCCCAAAAAAGGGCTTTTAGATCCTGAGGGTAGAGCGGTTAGAGAAATGCTCATAGAAAACGGCTACCGTGTAAAAGAGGTAAAGGTGGGTAAGGTTGTGGATCTTGAGGTAGAAGAAGGCACAGACGTAAAAGATATGGTGGAGAAAGTTCTCGTAAATCCACTCATTGAGGAGTATATCATAGAATGAAGTTTGCAATATGTGTGTTTCCCGGTTCCAACTGCGATTACGATGTTTATTATGTTGTAAAGGACATTCTTGGACAGGATGCTCAGTTTGTTGACTATACCCAGAGAAAGCTTGAAGGTTATGATTGTGTAATACTTCCGGGAGGTTTTTCTTTCGGAGATTACCTAAGGGCTGGTGCTCTTGCAAGTAAAACACCTTTGGCTTATGCGGTGCAGGACTTTGCACAAAAAGGTGGGCTTGTACTTGGCATATGCAATGGCTTTCAAATCCTCACGGAACTCCATTTGCTTCCTGGCGCTCTTTTGAAGAACGAAAATCTTAGATTTGTTTGCAAAGACGTATATCTGAGGGTAGAAAGCAATCACATATCCTTTACCAGAAAGATAAGTAAGGGTGAGGTGCTTAGTATACCTGTAGCACACGGTGAGGGAAGATACTATGTTCCTGAAGAAACTTTAAAAGAAATGGAGGAAAAAAATCAGATCATACTCAGATACTGCGATAAGGAAGGGAATGTGACTCCTTCCTCAAATCCTAACGGTTCTGTAAGCAATATAGCTGGTGTGTGTAATAAGGAGGGGAATGTGTTAGGACTAATGCCGCATCCTGAGAGAGCGAGCGAAGACCTTTTGGGATCTCACGATGGACTTCTCCTTTGGCACTCTCTTATAAGTTAAGCCAAAACCGTATACTTAGATAGCTCAAAGGTAAGTTTATACTTATCTATGAGTTTTCCATTTACCTCAGCTATAGGATACATAAACTCGTTTATTTTCTCACCGCTGGTAAGAGGCGGTTCTAAAGAAAAGTCCCTCGCGCTGTTGAAGGCTATCCAGTGAGCATCCGAATTTCCAAGCAGGAACTCCCTAACCTTTCTGACTTTTGGATCGTCAAGGGAGAGATGCTCTTCAAGAATAAGTTTCCTAACATCTGCTGGATCTGCAGGTACCCACTGTCCAAGATAAAACTCGGCTTTACAGTGTTGAGCCTTAGTAGCATCCTTTGTCACAGAAGATATGCCTTTGGACAAGGAAGAAGGTCTTACCCTTATACCAAAGATTTCTCTTGCAGGAATGCCACTCGCTCTGCAAAGAGCCACAAAGAGAGAGTTTATGTCCGTACATTTTCCTCCAAAGTATCCTGTTTCAAGCATGCTCTTGACATCACCTGTACCACAACCCTGCACCTTAGGATCCCTGAATGTATTTTCTACAACCCAGTTGTATATAGCTTTTACTTTTTCAATCTGGTTTCTACTTTTGGAAGTTATTTTGTCAGCATACTCTTTCACTATACCATCCGTCTGTATATGCTCTGTTGGTTTCAAAAATAGGGATACCTCATCAGGTATACGCGAGTTATTCTCGGGTAACTTGCCAAGATCCACACTTCTGCTTGTGTATTCGACGTCAAAGATAACTTCAAGGTCTTTTTTTTCTTGTCCAGTTGCGAACTCAACGTAAAGGATAGGCGCACCGTAAACTTTGTCTTTTTTAAGATCGTAATAGACTGCGCTGGTTCTTACCTCTACGTTGAGAAGCCTTTGATAACTGGTACTTTCTGGGACAGGTACCCAAAGTCTTACAGGTTCGTTGAAAGGTAAACTCACACTGTAGGAGAGCTTTGTTTTGTAGACATCCCTTCCGTTACTCAAATCAGGCAGATAAACCGCTCCAAATGTACTCAATAAGGCAAGCTTTAAGAAGTCTCTCCTGTCCATGGCTTCAAACCTCCTGAAAGTAAATATAAAAGGGGTTTCTCGTATATCCATTGAACTTTTCTAAGTTGTGAGTATCTTTTTAGCGAATTTTTAGTTATATCTCCATCTGTGCAGTATCTATTTGCCCGAGTACTTCTATATGAGGGATGTGTTTTTTTATATAAGGTATTATAGAGAGTAGCTCTTCGTATGTGTCGGGTGTTGCTATGAGATAAACAACATCCTTTTGAGCGTCCTTAGTTCTTACTATAGCCTTCCTTCCCGATCCGTCTATTAGGGAAGTAAAAAGTCCAGTAAGCTCAGGTGGTATCTTTACCAGAAGTACCTTTGCCTTTATCACTTTTTCCATGTTTTATCACCTTTGCTCCGAACAGATCTTTTACTTTTTGCGAAAATTCAGGAAGTTCCTCCTGCATATCTTTGAAGGGAAGTATTTTAAAATCTACTTCAGGAAATCTAGCTTTTATCTTATTCATATCTACGGTTTTTATCTCGCTTTCTGGAACAAGAAAGATGATCTTTCCTTTTTCTTCCTCAGTCTCAAATTTTTTCAGCCTCTCAGCCTCAAGAACCCCAAAGGCTTCCTCTATCCCTTTGAGAATTTTCTCTCTTAATGTGCCTTCTTGAGAGGGTGCTTCGTTGCTAAGATATGGGTTTGTGATTTTGAGCAGATCCTTTATAGATATTATGTCCTTTACTATAAGGGTTTTTACCACAGCCAGCTCACACGCTCTGAGAAATTCTCTCGTTTTAGCATCAGCCTTCGCTGTGTTTATTACTTTTTCAAGGTAAAGAAGTGTGTTTAAAGGGACATGTTTCATACTCGTGTGAAAATCCTCAACTTTTATGATCCTTTCGGGATCTTTGAGACTCCTAAATAATAAGAGGGTTCTTATCTCTTCCTCTAAAGCGTCCCAAAACCTTGCCAGATTGAAGCCCCTTTCGTTTATGTCCCTCAAGAAGCGCAAAGCTTTATCCACATCGGAGATCAAAAGCATCTTCAAAAATTCCCTCACTTTTTCCTGAGAGAGTATGCCAAGAAACTCCTCAAGTACGCTTTCGTTGACTTTCCCTTCTCCGTAGGTGCTTACCTGATCAAGCAAAGACAGTGCATCTCTAATAGCGCCATCGCTGATCTTAGCTATGGTAAAAAGGCTCTTCTCATCGTAACTTATCCCTTCTTCTTTACATACGTACTTAAGCCTTTCCACTATTTCCTCTTCTTTTAGCTTTGAGAAGATGAGCTTCTGACACCTTGAGAGTATAGTTGGTATGATCTTTTCGTACTCGGTGGTGCATAAGATAAATACAGTTCTAGGTGGAGGTTCTTCAAGGGTTTTGAGTAACGCATTGAAAGCTTCCTTTGTGAGCATGTGAGCTTCATCAAGTATGTAAACCTTATACTTTCCTTTTATTGGTGTATAAGAAACCGCATCCCTTATGGCTCTTATATCATCTATTCCTCTGCTGGATGCTGCATCTATCTCTATGAGGTCAGGAAAATTTCCTTTATCTACAGAAAGGCAGTTTTCACACTCCCCGCATGGCTCACCGCTTTCTTGAAGATTCAAACAGTTCAAAGATTTGGTGAGTAGTCTCGCAACCGTGGTTTTACCTGTACCCCTCGAGCCGGCAAATATGTAAGCTGAAGATATCTTTTTGAGCTTTATTGCGTTCAGTAAAACCTTCTTCACAGGTTCCTGTCCTACCACATCCTTGAAAAACTTCGGTCTGTATTTTCTTGCAAAAGGTACGTACATAACTAAAATTTTAAACCTTCCTGTGTTATAATGAGAAAGGATGTTTCCAGTTGGGGGTAAGAGTATAAGAAAAACTGTAGCGTTTATTTCCATTTCCTTGGCGGTCTTTTCATGTGCGCAAGTAGTTGGTGGATACGAAGAACCCTACACCATAAAGCAAGGTGAGGTAAATAAAACTACAGAGTTAGAGAAAGAGGAAAAGAAGAATACATCTATTGAAGAGAAGGGAAGGGAAAAAGTAATTTATCAAAGGGATTATGAAGAAAAAATAAAGGGAAAAGAGGGTAAAAGATGGGGAAACATAAACATACATTTTGACGATATAAGCATATCCGACCTTCTCAACGAGGTATTTTATAAAATTTTAGGCGTATCTTATATAGCTCCTGCTGATTTAAATCAGAGGGTTTCTGTCCACATAAACAATCTTACAAAAGATGAAGTCATAACCTACATGCAGGACATACTTTCCATATATGGGCTTAGTCTTTCCATAGATAAGGGTAAACTGGTTGTGCTTCCCTCTGGAAAGTCTCCCTTAGGAGATAACATGTCCGCCTTAGTTTATTCCCCTGAGAATGTATCGCCCTCTTCTCTGTCTCAGGCAATATCAACCTTCCTTTCACCTTCGGGTAAGATTATAGCTCAGCAGAGACTTCTCGTGATAATAGATTACAAGGAAAAACTCACCAAACTTAAGAAACTACTTACCGAAATAGATACACCATTCTATGCGGATAAAAAGATAGCCTTTATAAGAACTAAGGTGGATGCTGATCAGATAAGGGACAATATTAGAAAGATACTTAAACTTCTCGGTAAAGCTGATGCGGACTCCGTTATAGACAGTCTTGGAAAAGAGGGTATAGTTATAGTTGTATCAAAGGATCCGGTTCTTTTTGAGGACATAAAGAGATGGATAGAAGTGCTTGAAGAAACAGCTTCAGGTACAAAAAGGGAAATATACATATACAGGCTAAACTTTCTTGATGCGGAAAGCACAGCTGAACTTCTGAACAGTTTGGGTATCTTTGAGGAGGGTATAGGTGTTTCCTCTCAGACACAACCCCAAACCGCTACCGTCATAGCTACTCAAGAAACACCAAAGGTAGTTCCACAGCCCTCTGCGGAGCAACCTAAAACTGGACAAACTCCGCAGACGCAACTGCAGAAAAAGGAAGAAGCTCCACCGATGGTTGTGGAGGAAAAAACAAAAATGGAAGCCAAGGAGGAAAAGAAGATAGTTAAAGTTGGAAACATAGTAGCTGACAAATCAACTAATACGCTGATCATAAAAGCTACACCTATTGAGTTTGAAGTCATAAAGTCCCTTCTGAGAGAACTTGACGTGGTGCCAAAACAGGTTCTTATAGAGATGGTCATAGCAGAAGTTTCTTTGGGAAAGGGGCTTCAGTACGGTGTGGAAGGGCTTTTGAAAGGCTTTTTAGATGGTACAAGTTTTACCATAGGTACGTCTTTTGGACTTGCACCACAAGCTGATGCACTGCAGGGTTTTAAAACTATAATATTCAATAAGAATAACGACATAAGGGGTATTCTCAACTTTTTGGCATCAAAGACATCCTTAAAAGTACTATCGGCACCCCATATATTAGTTAAAGACAACGAGGAGGCGAGAATAGAGGTCGGGGCGGAAGTGCCTATACTTACACAGCAGGTCGTACCCGTTACTGGTGGTACATTAAACGTGCAGAATATGGTCCAGTACAGAACTACAGGCGTTATCCTAAAGGTTAGACCTACGGTCAGTGCGGATAATTCCGTGACTTTGAAAATAACTCAGGAAGTGAGCGATGCAACAAAAAATACCGTACAGCCCGAGCTTACATCCCCTATCATAACAAAGAGATCAGCATCTACAACCCTTATCCTAAGAAACGATCAGGTGGGGCTTTTGGGTGGTATTATCCAAAACAGAGTCCAGAATCAAAAGAGTGGAGTCCCTATACTTTCGGATATTCCCGGGCTTGGCGTTCTCTTTAGTAACGAATCCGTTTCATCTTCCAATACTGAGCTTATACTCCTGCTGAAGGCTCACGTAATAACGACCCCGGAAGAAAGCGAGAGTGTAAAAACATCTTTTGAAAACAAACTCAAACACCTCAAAGAGCTATTAAAAGAAGAATGAAGAGATACATAAATATCCTAAAACTTCTGATCAAGAATATTTATCTTCAGGTTATACTCTTCATGTTTGGATTCTCTTCCTTGACTTATTACGGAATGTATAAGCCTTACGAAAGAAAGAGGGAAGAAATAAAGAGTATTTACGAAGAAAAAAAGAAATTGAGAGACGAGTACAAAAAAAGGGTACAGGATTTAAAATCGCTTATGAAGGAGGAAGAAAGACTCAATAATGAACTGATGCAGTTAAAAGACAAATTATCTGCAGGTGGTGATGAAAATACTATAGTAAATCAAGTCAAAGCGCTCCTTTCAGATAAAGCCAAAATTTACGGACTTACTCAAACATCTCTCTCGCAGGAAAGCACCCAAGAGTTAAACGGGATAAAAAAGGTAAGGATAAAGGCAAATTACACCTCAAAGAGTGTGGAAAACATCCTTAGGTTCATAAAGGACATAGAAGATAGCGGTCTTGTAGTGGAAAACCTCTCCTTAGGTGTTGACAACATGACAAGTCCCGGTGCATACTATGTAGAATTGAGAGTGTACAGGTTATGGATAGTGCGGTAGGTGGGTATATAAACCACGAGTTTTTGAGTGCTAACGGAATAGCACCTTTGGAAGAAGGTAAAGACTATGTGAAGTTTGCCTGTCTTAAGGAAGACGCATATCTCAGAGAGATCTTGCAAAGGACTTTGGGTAAGAGAGTGATCTTTCAAGTGGTAGATGAAGAAAAAATGAAGAGCCTACTGGAGGATCCAGTAAGTATAGGTTTGGAGCTTGAAGCTCTTGCGGAGGATGCTTTAGATGAAAGAAAACTGGAAAACATAGCCGAAGAGGCACCCATAGTTAAGTTTGTGAATGATACTATAAAGGATGCCATACTCAGGTCGGCAACAGATATACACATAGAACAGTTTGAAAACAGCGTAGTGGTCAGGTATAGAATAGACGGCATCCTCTATACCATAAGGGAGTATCCTAAGTATATAGCTCCTCCGGTTATATCCAGGATAAAGATACTTTCAAGGCTCAACATAGCGGAAAAGAGATTGCCTCAAGATGGAAAGTTCTCATACTCTTTGAACGGTCAAGACTACGATATTAGGGTTTCCACGGTGCCTTCTGTTCATGGTGAAGGTGCGGTACTGAGAATACTAAAGAGAGGGGAGATAAACCTCAGTCTGCACACTCTCGGATTTAAGGAAAGGGATGTTAATACGCTTCTATCCTTTATAAAAAAGCCTTACGGTATGATACTGGTAACTGGTCCTACAGGATCTGGTAAAACCACCACCTTATATGCGTGTATGAAGGAAATAAATACGGGTGAAAAGAAGATAATAACCGTTGAAGACCCTGTGGAATACAATCTCAGAGGCGTGGTACAAATACAGGTTATGCCTAAGATAGGTCTCACTTTTGCCAATGCGCTGAGAAACATACTCCGGCAAGATCCTGATGTGATTATGATAGGTGAGATAAGAGATCTGGAAACAGCAAGCATAGCGGTTCAGGCATCTCTTACGGGACACCTTGTTCTTGCAACCCTCCATACTAACGATTCTGCGAGCGCTTTTACCAGACTCATAGATATGGGCGTCGAGGAGTTCTTATTAGCATCGGCTGTTGTAGGGGTTCTTTCTCAGAGGCTCGTAAGAAAGGTATGCCCTTACTGTATGTACGAGTACCAGCCTGCACCCTTTGAAGAAGAGATATTGAAGCTGAACGGTGTAGAGAAACCGCAAAAGCTATATAGGGGAAGGGGATGTGAGAAGTGCAATAATACAGGTTATTCAGGAAGAACTGTTATAGGTGAGGTCTTGAATGTTACGGAAGGTATAAGAAGTCTAATAGTTAAAAAAGCGGATGCTGGTAAGATAAGAGAGCAGGCTGTGAGGGAAGGGATGATACCCCTATTGAAGGATGGGCTTTTAAAGGCTGTTGAAGGCACAACAACTGTTGAAGAAATACTGAGGGTTTATAGGGACTGAGGGGAAACCCCCTCGGAATTCAGTCCCTTCTAATGAACCTTCTGAGCAGTATACTTATGGGAATCAGCATCCATGCCATAAAAGCTGAGGATCCTCCCACTCCCATACTGCATCCGCCACCTCCTGAACCAATAGAAGGCAAAGAAGGTGCTGTAGTGGGGGGATTTGATACAGCAACCTGCGCAGTCATAGGTACAGTTACAGCCTGGGCCTGAGTATCAAAGATAAGCACACCTCCTACTGTGCCTCTTGCGGTCAAAGGAGGAGAAAAACCAACGGATATGGAGCATACCTCACCCGGTCTTAACTTATACGCTCTGGTTGAAGAGGGTGGTGTAGTGAAACTTGGTACGCATACGTAACCGTTGGATACATAATTGTCATTACACGTACATCCCACTATACTTACAAAATAGCCACTACCCGCTACGCCTACGTTAAACTCCAAGCTGGAAGAGGTAATATTTCTCACCACTACAACTTTACCCACACTTGAAAATCTCGGGACAGTTCCAAAATCTATATTGCTGCTGCTCAAACTTAAAAAGTTTTGCGTTGCGGGACCGCCTCTACCTACGAGAGTTTCCTCTATGGGTGTTCCTCCAGGAGGTGCAACTATGACCTTACCTGTAAAGACACCAGCGGTAAAGGGTTGAAATCTCACCGCTACGTTACAGCTCACAGGCTGATTTTCTATGCAGGAAGTTGGACATGAAGAAGCTCCAATAGAGAAGTAAGTTCCGGAAACACTCACCAACGAATCAGGTAGCGTTATTGTTTCTCCAGGTGTTGCGTTACCATTGTTAGGACACGTAAAAGATACGTTTACAAACTTATCTATGAAGCTTCCCAGCGGAACAGTTCCAAAATCAATGTCCGCCGCAGGTATTTTGCCGTGTCCCCTTAGGAATATTCCTACACCGGATGGGGTATTTCCCGGTCCGCCATTGGCATCGTTTATGTTTACAGTTCCAAAATAATCTTTAGTATCCTGAGACGAAAAGGCAAGAGTCAGTTCGCAGTAGTTGTTTACACAGTCATCTGTATTGCCGGCAAAAAAGTTAAGGCTCGCACCGTTACAGTTGGTAGTCACTATTCCGTAAGCTGGTATATCCCCAACAGGATTTTCTATGAGATTAAAGGCGGGATTTAGAAGCATGAGGGGGTCACCACTCGCATTACATACCTTTAAGGTTTTATAGGCGTTTGTTCCTATATCCACATCACTAAAATCGCATATGAATCTTGAGGGATCGCATCCTGCACCAGATATCTTTATGGCTGTTCCTTTACCAGTCAGGTTAATTGTAGCCGTTTTCTGCGTGTTACATGGAATGGCATCTCCATCGTCATCGTAAACTATCGCTAAAGTACCAGAATACGCGAGTTTCTGATGCGGTTCAAACCTCACGGAGATAGTACAAGAAACACCATACGCTAAACTACTACCGCTACAGTTATCCGCTACTATCTTGAAGTTTTCAAAACCTGAAGGTATGGACGCTGTGCATATCCTAAGAAGTCCTGCTGTCGGATCTCCTATGTTCGTTACCGCAAAGTCGGTAGTTTTTGTAGTGTCTATGGTAGTAGGTCCATAATCGTAAGGAGAAGAGGGAAACACTCTTATCACCGGCTGTGGAGAGAAGGAAAAACTGAGCGTCGTGAAAAACATCGCAATGAAGACAAAAAACATCCTCATACCAATTACCTCCCTTTATGGTTTAACACACGTAGTACTGTCCTGAGGGCATTGCCCTGCACCACAGGCATTACCTTGGTTATAATCCGCAAACTGTATGTTGAAGGATGCCCTTATCACCTTTTCCTTTCCGGTAAGTACCTCCCTTCCATGTAGTTCAAGTATCGCGTTGTATATGCAGTTGTCAAGGGATGATACACAGTATTGACTGAGGACGCTTGATTTCCAGCTTGCCAATGCTACAACCAGACCATCAAGTTCCACCTCGCTGTCTGGAGGAACCGTTATACTCGTCAGTTGCGCAAAAGGTGTGGCAAATATCTGTTTGCACTCAGGCGCTCCT